>CAZOGR010000052.1:0-9360 GCA_964579355.1 uncultured Dehalococcoidales bacterium
GATGACCGGAAGGTAAACCCTTCCGGAGGGACGGCACCTGCCATGACGTCGGTCAGTCCGGCATCGCGGAACATCGCCATTTCACGAGTATCCGGACGGGCATTCATGTCCCCGGTGATAACCGTGTATTCCTGGTTATTCCAGGCATCGAGAATAACCGGGACCTGCTGCTGCCGGATTGCCGAATCCTCTTCGAGATGATGGAGATGGGTGGCGATGACATTCAGTACCTTGCCTTCACCGATATCGAACCGGACAGACAGGTAGCCTCTGCGGAGAAACAGGTCGCGGGGCGGTAACTCGTAGTTACCGGATTCGATAACCGGGAAACGACTGAGAACGGCGCTCCCCCATAGCGCTCCTTCGGTCGGCCCGGAAACATACGGCATGTCGAGCCGCTGCGACAGCCAGTCCAGCATGTCCGTCCGGCCGCTGATGAGCCATCCCCTCGATATCTCCTGGAGAACGACGATATCGGGATTGGCTTCCTCTATCACCAGGGTGAGGGCTTCGAGGTCGAGGTCGCCGTCGGTATTGAAGCCGTTATGGAGATTGTAGGTCATCAGCCTGACCGGGAATCCCGGTCCGCTTATTGTCTCCGGTTCCTGCCTGATGAGCAGGCTGGTTAAGGGTAGAACGAGAAACAGCAGAGACAACCCCGGCAACAGCCAGGAGGTTTTTAACGGGGCTGTTTCCGAAGAAGCCCTGGCGGCAGCAATGATGCCGCAGACAGCCATGATAAAGGCGGCTGCCGGTTCGAGTACCGGGTTTTCGTAAGGCAGGGTAATCTGGTACCCGGTATAGTACGCCAGGGTAAGTGCTCCCAGCAGCACGAAGCCGGTACCGTTAGGAGCATTGATACTTTTCGGGGCGGTGTCAGTGGTAACGGTTACGGTAGCGTTTAAAAGCAAAGTAAACAGGACTGATGCGGTTACCTGTCCGATAAACAGGCTAAGAGCGGAAATAAGGGGATTCTCCGAACTGCTGAAAGCTGTCGCGGCGGTGATGGCGATTCCCGCGAGTATCGAGACAGATAATCCGTACCGGTTGGTTTTCATCAGGCAGACCGCCGCGGATAACCCGGCAATTTGTGAGAGCAGTATCCAGCCGTATACGTACGGTTGCGGCCAGCCGGTTAAGACACTCAGCCGGGCGATATTCTGGAAAACAACCAGTTGAAGAAACAGGAAAGGGCCGAGTGCCAGCCACGGCCAGGTAACGCCGTAAGCATTTTCGTGAACCGGTTTCCTGAACGGCAGAGAGTACACCGCCAGACAGTGGATAAAGACGAGGATTATTGTCAGAATCAGAGGGAGAATACCCGGCTGCCAAGCTATATCGTACGTCCGGAAAGCCCCGTGGAGGGCGGTGTCGAAAAGCAGTCCCGCCAGCAAGCCGGTGACCAGGTTGCCGATACCGGCTTTTCCGGCAGCCCTGACTTTATCGAGGTAGGCTGACATAAAGACACCGAAAAAGAGTATCCCCGTCAAACTGAGAAGCATTCCCGCCAGCGGTTCCGGCCACTGAACCTGGACGAGCAACCGTGCCAGGCCGAGGCCGAAGGCGCTGAAAAGGATGAGCCGGTCATTTCCCCGGATTTTCCGAAGAATGCCGGTCAGGAAGGAAAAGGAAAAAACGGCCAGGGCGATTATCCCGAGAAAGGCGGCGTTCATGCCGAAGCGGTCGCCGAACAGCCACACCATCTGGGGGATGGCTGCCCTCAGTATCTGGAGGCCGAACAAAACCGATAAAGCCGGCAGGAGAATTTCTCCGGCGGTGACTATTACCGGTTGTTTATCGAAGGTTGTTTTCAATCGGGTACTCCCTGTTCTTCAGTAAGAAAAAAGCAATGATTCGAATTATACAATTAACGAAGGTAAAAGAAAAACCGATGCGGGGAGTTCCAACTCCCCGCATCGACTGTTTACCTGATGGTATTCAGCAAAAGAGCTGCCTTTTTTAGTAGCCCATAGCGTGTTTCATTTCTTCATCCATCCACATGTAGGTAAGAATCAGCCACTCGTCATCGCAGCCGAGTGCCCATTCACCGTGGTAGTTCTGTACCCAAGGCCACCACATGCGGTAGGTTCGGGGAAGCGGACACCAGATGGCCACGCACTGTTCGAGGATGAACGGTACGGCCTCTTTCAGTTTTGCGGCGTAGGCGGCGTCGTTCTTCATCACGAATTCGCGCTGCTCTTCGTATATCTGGCGGGTATAGGGATGCTCATAGTAACTGAAGCAGTCGAAGCTTTCGATTCGGGTATTGTGCATGTCGTAGGGGAAAGCATTGGTCGGCGAAGCGGTGTAAATACCTTCCTCATACGAGCGGGAACGCCTCATACCGTTAACGATACTTTGTTCAAGTTGCTGGATTTCCATATCGACGTTGATTTCTTTGAAGTATTCTTTAACGATTGACAGGAAATCGGTATCGGTCGCACTGCTCGAAATAATCGAGCATTTGAACCCGTCCGGATAACCGGCTTCGGCAAGGAGTTGCTTCGCCTTGGGAACATCGTTCTCGCTGTAGTAGAAAAGTTCCTGAACGCTGCAGCGGGACAAATCATCCGTAAACGGTTCCGTTGGCATTTCATCGAGCGGAGTGAAGAACGGTTCCCAGGCCTTGTCCGGCGGATAAGGTGTGCCCATTAAATCGGCAAAACCGTTATAGTAGTCTTCGACCAGTTCCTCTTTATTGATGGCAAGCGTCAGTGCCTGCCGGACTCTCAGGTCGGAGAACGGCAATTCGGGTTTATCGATTCTGAAATACAGGTGGTTGTCTGCACCAGGGAGCGTCACATACTTCATGTCAGGCTGCTGACTCAGCAGTAACTGGCCGTCTTCATAGCTGATAGTCAGGCCGACCGAGAAATCAAGCGCCCCGGTCCGGAAGGCCGCCAGTTGCGAAGATGCGTCAGCGATAATCATCCATTTGACGGTGTCCATGTATGGGAGACGGTTTTTCGGGTGAATCGGGTCGTACTGCCAGTAGTTATCGTTTTTCGAGAATGTCAGCATGCTGCCCGAAACGTAATCGTCGAGGATGTACGGTCCGGTCCCGACGACATTCTTCCAGTCCGACATGTCGCCGTAGGTCTCTGTTACCTCTTTCGGGTAATGATACAGCCAGGCGGCGGTGTAGATTACCTGTAAGCCGAGTGCCTGCGGCGGTACCTTGACTTCAAGTGTCCATTCATCGAGGGCGGTCGCGCTGATAATCCGTTCGTCAGGCGCCACAATCATGCGATGTGCCCCCATTTCGGTTTCCCAGAGATGGTTGATTGCCCATTCGGCATCGTAGGCGTTGTATTCCCGGCCGTTCACCGGGGCTTTGTCCCACCAGTGAACTCCCTTGCGGATATTGAAGAGCAGGGTTTCATCATCCGGAATACTCCAGCTTTCGCAGAGCTGAGGGGTGAGACGATCCTTGAACCCGAGGAACCCGCCGATTCCGGCTTCACCGGTTCCGGCCGGTGTCTTCGTCCAGTCGCCCATCAGCAACTCTTCGTTGCAGAGGAAGAGGGTACCGCAACTGACCATGAAGTTAAGATAAGGGTCGAAGCCTGAAGGCTCCATAAAAGCATAGGTAAACGTGCCTCCGTATTTCGGTTCGTCCGGGTCGCGGTAACCAGTGTCGGTTGTGTCACCGGTATCGTCCTTTTTCGAGTCGCAGGAAGCAATCACCAGAGAAAGTGCCATCAGGCAGCTTACGATAATCCAGATAAGGTTCTTGAGATTGGTCTTCATAGCACCTCCGATTTTGATGTACTTGTTTTTCGTTGTACAGGATGGTTTAGGACAGGAAACAGGATGATTGTTAAAAAAACGCTATTTCAATACGCTACCTCCTTTACCCTTGATACGCACAAAAAAGGGACACAACCGTCCCATTCAACAAGGTTACGGCAGCGCCCCTGTTTTATTATCGTGACTAATTTGTTGGATTACCGGAATACCTGAGCGGTTATCTGGTAAAAAACAAATTGTTTGAGAGACAGTGTAATAATTTGGACACGCTTTGTCAAGCCGAAGACAGGCACGGGGGTATTCTGGACGGATGAAGATTGACGGAGGAGGATAACTGCTGCGGTTTTTCCGAAAGAACGGAGAGGTTAATCCTTATCGAACGCTTCGTCGATAGCTTTCTGGATGCTGGGCGGCAACTCGATGGACTCTTCGCCGGGATGGCCTTCTTCCTGGTCGTAAATTTCTTCGAGCTGCCGGGAAAGCTCGGTCAGGCTGGCTGAGGCGAGGATTTCCTTGTTGATGTGCTCGTACTGCTTTCTGCCGGCGGTACGGGTGCGTTCGAGGGGTATATCGATATTTTCCAGTTTGGCAAGGATTTTCAATATGGTGTAGACACCGGTGAAGTCCGGTTCTTCGAACGATAGGTGAGACGGCATATGCGCCATCAGGTTGACAGCGGTGATACTTTCGTCGGAGAGCCGGGGCGAAAGGGTGTTGAAGATACTGGTCGGTCCCTGGTATTGCCTGCCCAGTGTTTGCCGGACACCGAGCCTCTCCAGTTGCTCGGCGATTGCCGGGTCGCTGCTTCTGCCGGTTATCCTGAGCGGTCGGGTATGGGGAACCGGACTGCCCATGGCACCGGCGACAATATATTGCTGTACCTTAAGCTTTTTCAGCAGGGAGATGATTCTCTCGACCCATATCTCCGAAAAGTGATTCGGTTCGAGGATTGTACAGAGCAACAGGTCATAATCCCGGCTGTCTCTCCTGACGTAATAGACGCGGGAATTCGGAAACTCGGTACGGCGGATTCCCCGGCTGTCGAGATAGGTGTAGCTCCGGTCGCGATAGGTGATGAAATCGTAAAAATCACCCGGACGTTCGAACTCGGCGATTTTTTCGGCATCGTAGTAGTCGATGAGCTTATCGAGGCACTCATCCCCGACGCTGCTCCAGTTGAGCCAGCCGATATGAACGCTGATGGCGTGGACCGGCTTGCCCGTATAATCATCCGGCAGTTCGATGTTGAAATCGCTTAAATAGTCCTGGATACTCATTACCCGGCTTTCTCCGGACGTTGTCCATAACGTCCGATATCACCTCTTACATATCTATTATATATCAAATCCGCCGGCCGATGATAATCCGGAAAAGGTACCCCAAAATTGAACAACTGGTACGGTGATGCTATACTTTTCTTCAAACCGCGTGTTCCTTTGTCTCCTGTTTTCCAAACAGGGATACAGAACTGTTGCGACAATGGCCGGTAAATGCAGAGCTGCGGTCTGCAATAATGCCCGCTTTGAATGGACGATTCGGCTCCCGGGAGGCAGAATAATAACAGGAAAGTGACTTTCGGCGTATGACCTTTCAGTCTGAAGAATCTCAGGCACCCCGGTATCCCTGGGTTGGGAAAAAACCGTTCTACGGCTGGATAATCGTTCTCATCGGAGCGGTTACCCAGTTTTTTCAGGGGATTGCCAGCCAGGGCTTTTCCTCCTACATGGACCTGCTTCAGGCTGAATTCGGATGGACGAAAGCCGCTCTTTCCGGGCCTCGTTCCATCACCCAGATTGAGGGAGCCATTACCGGCCCGATTGAAGGCTGGCTTGTCGACAAACTGGGTCCCCGTAAAGTCGTCACCGCCGGACTCCTCGTAACGGTGGCCGGTTACGCCCTCTTCGGCCTGACCGCCAACTATGTCATGTATTTTCTCTCCAGTATGGTTATCACGCTGGGAATCGGCTTGCAGGGGCTGCTGGTCATGTCGGTAACCGTCAATAACTGGTTCACCCGGAAACGCACCATTGCCCAGGCACTCATGGGGTTAGGCTATTCGCTGGCCGGGGTTGCCGGTGTCCCCCTGCTGGTGCAGATTCAAAACAGTCTTGGCTGGCAGGCGTCCTGTTTCATCACCGCGGCAGCCGTGCTGGTTATCGGCTTGCCCTTTGCCCTGCTGCTTAAAGCTAAACCGGAAACGATTGGCGAGATACCGGACGGAAGAAAATCGGTGCAAACGATACCCGATAAACACACCGTCTACCAGAGTTATGATTTTACACTGAAGCAAGCATTTCAGGCGAAATCTTTCTGGTTGCTGTCGATGGGTTCCTCAATCGGTAACCTCGGTATTCTGGCTGCCCAGCTCCACCTTTTCCTTCACCTGATGGAAGGCCCGGCGGGAATGGAAAGAGACACCGTATCCCTGGTATGGATGGTAGCCAGCCTGTCCAATATTCCGGCGAGGCTTATCGGCGGCTATCTCGGTGACCGGCTTCCCAAGAACATCATGCTCGGGATATCGATGGTTCTGATGTCAGCGGCGGTCTATATTCTGGCGATTGCTGACAGCGCCGGCATGGCTTTTATCTTTTCGGTTGTCTTCGGCATCGGCTGGGGAATCCGCACTCCGATACTGAATGCGATTCAGGGCGAATACTTCGGCCGGCAGTCGCAGGGTGTGATTCGCGGCTGGCTCAATTCTCTGGGACTGCCGATACTGGTAGCCGCCCCGATTGTCGCCGGCTATATGGCGGATGTCCAGGGCACCTATGAATACGCTTTCTCAATCATGGCCGGTATCATGCTCATCGGCGCCTTCATGGTGTTCATCGCGACTCATCCGGCTCCGCCTTCGGGGAAAAAATAATCGGTAGTTGACGGCAGCCGGTTTCTTGACATGGAAAAAATACCGGAATAGACTGTAGCCACCGGTAATGACAGGTTGTATCAAAAAAAGCAAAGGAGCGAATAATGGTGGACGAAGCAACCAGGAAAAGCATCCTGGAAGAAGACAGGAAACTCAAGGATGAGATTGAGAAACGGAACGGGAAATCCGTCGAAGAGCTGTATGCCGAACGTCAGAAACGCGTCATGGACGCTGTTCAGGGAAAGGTGCCGGACAGGGTGCCGGTGGTCTTCGGTGGCACCTTTTTTGCCATGAAATACGTCGGGCTTCCTTACTCGACAGCCTATTACGACCCGGTAAAATGGAAACAGGGCTACAAGAGAATGATGGCTGAACTGGAACCGGATTCATACGGAACGGCCGCCGAGATGGCCTCCGGTAACGCCCTGCAAACCCTCGAATCGAACTATACCCGCTGGCCGGGAGGCCCGCTTGGAGAGAATGTCCCCACTCAGATAATCGAGCATGAATACATGAAAGCCGACGAATACGACCTGTTCCTGGCCGACCCGTCCGATTATATCCTCCGGGTATGGCTGCCGAGGGTCTATGGATTCATGGAGCCGGTTTCCAGCCTTCCTCCCCTGATGAACCTGAGTACCAATCTTCCCATGATTGCTCCGCTCTTTCTTTCGCCCGGCTTTCAGAAGATTGCCGAATTGATGGTAAAAGCCGGCGCCGAGCAGAAAAAACACCTCGAAGCCCTGGGGGATTTCGGAGGCGAGATGAAAAACTACATCGGTGTTCCGCAAGATTTCCAGTGGATGGGTGGGGTGATGCCCCCCTTCTCCGGTTTTACCAACAACTTCCGTACCTGGAAAGGCATCTCTACGGACATGTTCCGCCAGCCGGATAAACTGCTGGCTGCCCTCGAAAAATTACTCGATTATCATATCGCCACGGCGAAACCGCCGGTAAAACAGCCGGGGATACCAGCTATCGGCGCTTCTTCCGAACCGCACCGGGTGTCGGATGAATTCATGTCGCGCAAGCAGTTCGAGAAATTCGTCTGGCCGAATTGGCAGAAAGCGGTGCAGAAAACCTTCGATTTAGGCTACGAGATAATCTCGATGTTCTTCGAGGGGCGGCGGGATAACCAGCTCGATTATTTCACGGATTACCCGAAACACAGCGTTATGATACGGTTCGCCGAGACCGATATATTCCGGGCGAAGAAGCTGTTCGGCGACCGCGTCTCACTGATGGGAAATATCCCGATAACCATGCTCCAGCTCGGTTCGACCCAGGATGTCGAAAACTACTGCAAGCGGCTGATTAAGGAAGTCGGCAAGGACGGCGGTTTTATCCTGAGGTGCTCGACCGACTATACCCAGGAAGCGAAACCGGCTAACGTCAAAGCCATGATTGATACGGTCAAGAAATACGGTAAATATTAAAAGATACTGATTGTATATGGTTGGAAAAAGTGTCATTGCGAATGAAGTGAAACCTGTCCCGGTTTTCTCCCTTTTGTAAAGTCGCAGACTCGCGATTTATCGGAGGGAGATTAAGAAGGATTTAGAAATTTTGGATTGATTTCGTACCTCCAACCTGAAACGAACAGTACCATGAAAAGGTATCGTGGTTCACTGAAAGAGGCGGTAGTTGATTCTGCCGCCTCTTCTTTTACGTGAGCAGGTTAATCAGGAACGGTATTACCGCCAGGCTGGCCAGGGTCGTCACGAAAACGACACTCGAAACGAGTTCTGCTTCATTTTCATATTTCGTAGCGATAATGGTAGAGTTGACTGCCGCCGGCATGGCCGAGTTCAGTATCACGATTGCCCGTAAAACCCCGGTCAGGCCGAACAGTTCGACAGCCAGGAAACCCAGTCCCAGCCCGACACCGACCCGGAGAAATGAGGCCAGCAGCGTAGTGCGGACGGATGTGATGGTTTTCATCTTGGAAAGATTGTTGCCGAGTACCAGCAGAACCAGGGGTATCGCCATCAGGCCGATTATCTCGAGCGGCCGGAGAATGACTTCAGGCAGGGAGACATCGAAAAAGCCGAGCAGCAGGCCGATTATTGAGGCGTAAATCGGCGGAATCTTGAATACCTCTTTCAGGCTGGTGCGCCAGTCTTTTCCTGAGGCGATATAGATGCCGATGGAGTACGTCAGAACGCTGCACGGTATCATGTACAGCGTCGCCGCGTAGAGGCCCTCGGAGCCGTAAACGAGGTAGATAATTGGAAACGGGATATTCACGGCGTTCATCAGCGATATCGGCAGGTATAGACCGGAATGTTTCTGCTTGAGCAGGCTGAAGACAATGAAGGCCACAACACCGCACCCCACCATGATGAAAACTGCCGAACCCCACACTTTTGCGGCATTGGCGAGGACGATGTCTTTATCCAGCATCGAAGTAATGACGAGCGCAGGCAGGGCGATGTAGATGACAATCTCCGAGATGACGGACATATCGGGTTTTTTCAGTTTTCCGAATACGAAGCCGATGAAAATAATCAGGAACGTCGGCAGGATAACCCTCAGCAGCTCAGTCAATTACCAGTCTCCGTCTTCAGATTGGAAGAGTAAATCATTCTTTGGATAACCGAAACAGATAAATCATTGTACCTTGAAATAAACACCGTATGAAAATCGTTTGATAATCGATAAAACGAAAGCGGGATAGTAGAGTTGGATGGCGACCCCGAGGGGATTTGAACCCCTGATCTCCACCGTGACAGGGTGGCATG
>CAZOGR010000053.1:0-5309 GCA_964579355.1 uncultured Dehalococcoidales bacterium
AAACACAGCGATTTCCCCGGCATACCGGAAGACATCAAGGGCAGGTTTTACTATATTCTCGATATGATTGTCCGGAGAGAAGGGGTCGGCGACAAGCTCGCCAACGGGGTTTACCACGCTGCCCGGCAGATTGGCAACGGCGCTGAAGCATTCGACCATAATACCATCAAGAAATTCGAGCAGCTTCCCATCAAACTGGGAAAACTGAACCCGGCTTACTTCCTGATGATTGCCACCGGCAATAAAATGGCCATTACCCAGATTGAAGGCTCGTTCCCTCAGGACCCTCTCCCCACCATGGAAGAAAGACAGAAATTTGTCGATGACTGGGAAGCCGTTCCTAACGAAAGATTCAAGAGATATTTCCTCGAATGGGAGAAACGTAACGAGATATCGAACGAAGCAACGTGTGCCATCACCGAATGGAATGAAATGATGCATACGCTCGATGACTCGGTCGGCCTCTGCGGTTTTCTCTCCTCATTCAGAGGACAGTTCGGCGGCCGGGTCGCTTACCACATTCATAACATACCGAAACTGATTACCCACGCTACCGGAATTGAAACTACCGAGGAATCTCTCTGGGAAACCGGTACGAGGATTCGTAACCTGATTCGGGCTTTGAACATCCGGCGTGGTATGCGCAGGGTTGACGAAGCCCCGCCGGCCGACCACTGGGCGGTCAGAGACCAGCAGTTCGAACAGGAACTGCTGAGCGCTTACTACGAGTATCGGGGCTGGAACGACCAGGGTATTCCGAAAAAAGAAACCCTCGAAAAACTCCAGCTCGGTTATATCGCGGATGATTTCGTAAAACGGGGTATTTTGTAAAATACCGAATATATTCTTCAAACAGCCGGGGATGGTGAAGGAAAAGGCATGAAAAGAACGAGAGTATTGAAGACAATCAAAGTCAATGCTGATAAATGCACCGGTTGCCGGGCCTGCGAAGTCGCCTGCGCTGCCTATCACGCCGAACCGAAATACAGTTTTATCAATCCGGCCCGTGCCCGTATCCAGGTATTTCGCTGCGAAGATACCGATATCTACCTGCCGGTTCGCGCCGGGAAATATACGGAAGTCGAATGTATCGGACGGGCGACGATAACGATTGACGGAAAAGAGTACGGCATGTGTTCTTTCTGCCGTCAGGCCTGCCCTTCGAGAGAATTATTCCATGAACCGGACACCGGCATACCGCTCGAATGCGATATGTGCGGAGAGCCTATGCCGGAAGGCGGACCGGTCTGCGTGCAATGGTGCGGGTCCGAAGCCCTTACCTATGAAGAACATGAAGTTGAAGAGGAAGTCGAAGACGAAGAAGAGACGGTTTTAGTGGAGGAGCTTTAATGACGGAAAGCGCGAAGCAGGTGAAAGGGGCGGTTCTTGTCGTCGGCGGTGGCATCAGCGGTATCCAGTCGGCACTCGACCTGGCGGATACCGGATACAAAGTCTATCTGGTGGAGAAATCACCCATGATAGGCGGGAAAATGGCCCAGCTCGATAAAACTTTTCCCACGCTTGATTGTTCTCTCTGAATACTCGGGCCGAAAATGGCGGATGCCGGTCGGCATCCCAACATAAAAATACTCGCCAACACCGAAGTTGAAAAAGTCGAGGGAGAAGCCGGGGATTTCACCGTGACGGTACTCCGTAAACCCCGTTATGTCGATGAAGATATATGCGTCGGCTGCCGGAACTGTGCCACTTACTGCCCCTATACCGTCTCGAATCCGTTCGACGAGAACCTCGGGCCGGCAAAAGCTATCGATATCTGGTGCCCTCAATCGATTCCGGCCTCCGCTGCCATCAACAGCGATGCCTGCCTCTATTTCGACCAGAAATGCACCATCTGCAAATCCGTCTGCCAGGCGAAAGCAATCGACTTTACCCAGAAAAAGAAGCGCGGCGTCATGCACGTCGGCTCCATCATCGTCAGCCCCGGCTACGAGATTTTCGACGCTAAAAAAGCCGGTGCATATGGCTATGGCCGCTATAAGAATGTCCTCAACAGCCTTGAATTCGAGAGAATGCTGAACGCCTCAGGACCGTTTAACGGTGAGGTGATTCGTCTCTCCGACGGGAAGACGCCTCACAAAATTGCCTGGCTGCAATGCGTCGGTTCCCGGGATTCCGGGTTGGGTAATACCTACTGCTCCGGTATCTGTTGCACCTATGCTCTCAAACAGATGATACTGGTAAAAAATCACCACCCCCGGGTTGAAGTAGCGATATTCCACAACGACATTCGTACCTTCGGCAAAGGTTTTGAAGATTTTTACAACAAAGCGAAAGGTATGGAAGGCTCCCGCTTCATCCGGAAGCGGATATCCTCCATCAAGGAAAATAAGGCGAACAATAACCTGATTCTTTCCTGGGTTTCCGATGACAACGGTGTTCAGAACGAAGAGTTCGATATGGTTATCCTGTCGGTTGGCATGAGCCCTTCGAAGGATAATGCTGCCCTGGCTGAAATATTTGGTCTCGAATTGAACGAGCACGGCTTCTGTAAAACTGAGCCGTTCTCTCCCAATGAAATCGCAGGCCGGCCCGGGATATACCCGGCGGCCTCCTTCACCTCGCCGGTCGATATTCCCGACTCCATCAGTTCGGCGAGCGGTTCAGGAGCGATGGCTGCCTGCCTGCTTTCCAGCCAGCGCGGAACCCTTGCACAGACGAAGGTGTACCCTGATGAACTGTCAATCGAAGGGCAGGAGCCGAGAATCGGTGTTTTTGTTTGTAACTGCGGTACCAATATCGGCAGCGTAGCCGACGTTCCGGCACTGGTCGAATTCGCCTCGACACTGGAGAACGTCGTTCATACCGAAGAACATATCATCTCCTGCGGTTCCGATTCTCTGCGGAAAATCACTGAAGCCATTAAAGCGAAGAAACTGAACCGGGTCGTCGTTGCCGCCTGTACTCCCCGCGACCACGAAACGGTTTTCCGCGAAGCGCTGAAAGATGCCGGGCTGAACCCGTATATGCTCGATATGGCCAATATCAGGGAACACTGTACCTGGGTACACTCCATGGAAAAAAGCCAGGCGAACGAGAAGGCAAAAGATACTATCGCCATGTCGGTCGCCCGTGCCCGAAACCTCGAACCGCTCGAAGAACTGGAGTTGCCGGTCGATAATAAAGGCCTGGTTATCGGCGGCGGACTGGCCGGCATGAATGCCGCCTTGTCGGTAGCCCGGCAGGGATTCGAGGTCTATCTCGTCGAGAAGGAAGAAGAACTTGGCGGTAATCTCCGTCACCTTCACTATACCCTCGAAGGGCTGAACGTCCGGGAATACATGAGATGCTTGATAGAACAGGTCGAAAACGAAAAGAATATCACTGTCTACCGTGGTTACGACTTGACTGAACTTTCCGGCTATATCGGCAACTTCAAAACCGCGCTGGTAAAGAAAGGTCTGGAAGACGTTCCGCCGGTTGAGTTGAAACACGGTATTACTATCGTTGCTACCGGCGGGAAGGCATATCGGCCGGTCGAATATCATTACGGCGAAAGTCCCCGAATCGTTACCCAGCAGCAACTCGAGGAAATGATAATCTCCGGTAATTTACCGGCAGGAACGAGCCGGGTTGCCATGATTCAGTGCGTCGGGGCAAGAAATGACGATCACAAGTATTGCAGCCGGATATGCTGCAGCCAGGCCGTAAAGAACTGCCTGAAGCTGAAAGAAGTAAACCCGGATATCGATATCTCGGTCTTTTACCGCGACATGAGAACCTATGGTTTCAAGGAAGACTATTACCTCGCCGCCAGGGATAAGGGCGTCCTTTTCATGCAGTATGACCCGGAAAAGAAACCTGAGGTCACCGTCAGCGGAGATTCGCTTTCCCTTGAGTATTATGATTCAACTGTCAGGATGACCGGCGAGTTGAAGCCGGATTTACTGGTTCTCAGTACACCGGTCGTCCCGGATGGAAATCCCGAACTCTCGAAACTCCTTCGGCTTCCCTTGACGGCCGACGGCTTTTTCATGGAAGCTCACATGAAGCTGAGGCCGCTCGATTTTGCTACCGACGGCATCTTTCTCTGCGGCATGGCGCAATACCCGAAAGATATTCCGGAAACGATTAACCAGGCGAACGGAGCCGCTTTACGGGCAGCGACAATCCTCTCCAAAGAATCGGTAAGAGCCAGCGGAAGTATCTGCGAAGTTCGCGAAGATACCTGTATCGGTTGCAGCATCTGCGCGAAAAACTGTCCCTATAGTGCCATCGAGATGGTCGAGACGGACGACGGCAAGAAAGCCCATGTTATTGCCGCAGCCTGCAAGGGATGCGGCGTCTGTAACGCTCTCTGCCCGACCAACGCGATAACGCTCAACCATTTCAAAGACAACCAGATATTCTCCCAGATTGACGCTGCCTATTCGGTGCCGGTCGATCAATCAAGGTCGAAAATCCTGTCTATCCTGTGCAACTGGTGCGGTTATGCCGCCGCCGACCTTGCAGGTGTGTCCCGCATGCAATACCCTGCCGATACCCGGGTGGTACGGGTTCTCTGCACCGGCCGCGTTCATCCCAAGTTTGTCTACGAAGCTTTCCTGCAAGGGATGGACGCTGTCCTGGTTGTCGGCTGTCATCCGGCTGATTGCCACTATATAACCGGCGTTCAGCAGCCTATCAAATCCATTCCTCAGACGCAGAAAGCCCTGGAAAACATTGGTATCGACGGCGCCAGGCTTCATCTCGATTTCGCCTCGGCAGCCGAAGGCGCAGCATACGCCAATCTGATTCGGGATTTTACCGCAAGGATAAACGGCCTCGGCCATCTTGAACTGAACGAAGAACAGAAACAGCAGTTGACCGTGCTGAGAGATAAAAAGACTCAGCCGAAGAAGAAAGGAAAAGCCGGAAGTGTCGCTGCCTCAGACGATTCAAAAACTACCGCCGCCGGATAAAGAGTTCGCGAAACAAATAAGCGCTGAAGTTAAAAACCTTAACCGCTGCTATCAGTGCTCGATGTGCAGCGACGGCTGCCCTCTTGCTTATGCCATGGATTATTACCCGAACCAGATAATCCATATGGTCCGGATTGGCTTGAAAGACCTGGTCTTGAAAAGCACCACCATATGGCTCTGCGCTTCCTGTGAAACCTGCGCGACCCGATGCCCGAATGAAATCGATATCGTCGGCCTGATGGATACCCTGCGGTCAGAATCAAGGCGTGAAGGCGTTAACCCGGCCGTCAATAAAGTAATGAAGTTCCACGAAGCCTTCGTCGCACAGATAAAATTAAAAGGCAGAATTGACGAAGCCTTTCTGATGGCCGATTACGAATTGAAAACCCG
>CAZOGR010000053.1:5409-9202 GCA_964579355.1 uncultured Dehalococcoidales bacterium
GAATATGATGAATCCGTCAGAGAAGTTGCCGGTCTGCTCGGTATACAGTTGGAAGATATCCCCGGCTGGACATGCTGCGGCTCCAGTTCGGCCCATATCATCAATCATGAGCTTTCTTTGGCCTTGCCTGCGAGGAACCTCGGCCTGGCTGAAAAAATGTCACTGCCGGTCGTTGCTTCCTGCCCGGCCTGTTCCGCCCGGTTAAAGAACGCCGAGCATGAACTGTCCGGTAAACCGGCGGTCAGGGAAAAAATCGAGCATGATATCGGCATGAAACTGAACCTTTCGCAGAAATCGAAGCACATCCTTGAAATTCTCTATCACGATATCGGTCTTGAAGCAATACAATCGAAAATAACCCGCCCGCTGGAAGGATTGACGGTCGTTACCTACTACGGCTGCTACCTCGTGAGGCCACCCGAAGTTATGAATTTTGATGACCATGAAAATCCGGTTATTATGGATGACATCATGAAAGCCGCCGGTGCAACGGTGGTGGACTGGTCGTACAAGGTCGATTGCTGCGGCGGTTCCCTGTCTATCGTCAACCCGGAGATAGTGACGAATCTGTCTAATAAAATCGTCCGGGGAGCCAGGGAAGTCAAGGCTGATATGATTGTCACTGCCTGCGGAATATGTCAGTTGAACCTCGATATGAGACAACCTGAAACCGGTGACCTTCCCCGAATTCCCGTCCTGTACTTCAGCGAACTTCTGGCTCATGCCATGGGAAGTACCTCGTTAAGGAACTGGTCGGGCAAACATTTCGTTGACCCGCTGCCGGTTCTGACGGATCGGGGACTGTTCGAAGCTTAGTATTCGGTAATCACCGAATCGAAATATCGGTTTGCCTGGTCGGATAACATGTCATGGTACCGGTCGAACAGGTCCATGGCTTCGGCTCTCAGCCAGTTTTTCGGCAGCAGTTCCTCCGGAAGACCGGGGTCAAGGTAGGGTAATCTCCGGTAATCCTCCATCAGTTCGAATCGTTGCACGAAATAATCATTATAAGGAACTGTTTCCTGACTGTCGAGCCGCTTCTGGAAAGCATTCATTTTCTTTCTGTATTCGTTGATGAAAACGGAATACCGCTTGTGGATTTTCTGTAAATCCCAGCATCGTGAAACGATATCGGCGGCGTTGTTGGTGCCGGCGGTCGTCGTCTTGAATATCTGTAAGTATGACTTGATATTCAGGTTGTTCGCCAGTTCGCTCACTTCATCCGTCAAATCATGAGGAGAAATCCAGGTAGCAGTTGTTAGCGGGCCGAAACCCATCCAGGTCAGTTCCCTCCGCAGCCGGTCCCGAGCTTCCCGGTTTTCCTCGGGGATAAAATAGACAACCAGGTTCCAGAGACCGTCCCAAGGGGAAAGCCGGCGTTCGAATATCCTTCGTTCGCCTTTATGCATCAGTGTCAGGCCTTCATCGGTCAGGGAATAATAACTCCTGGATTTTACCCGTCGAACTCTCAGGATCCCGGACCGGCACATTCTCGATACCGCCGACCGTATTGAGTTTTCGGAAAGACCGAAGTTACTGAGCAGGTTTATCAGGCTTCCGATGCCTATTTCACCGCCCCGGTGGCGGACATAATCGCCGTAGAGTGTGAGCATTGCAGATCTGGGACCGAACATAGTATATCACCGTAATTAATGAGCGTTTATAAATCGTCATATCATGGTATCATGCGTTATGTTGAGTGTCAAATGACCTGAACCGGAAGTGGCTGATGGGTTTCACCAGCGGACGAATCAGCCGTCAATTCAACGGCTTGAGATGGCTCTTACTGCCGTTCTCATAGTCCGATATCACCCGGTTGAAATAGTCTCTGGCCTTGACTGAGACCAGTTCCTGGTAATCATTGAACAGTTTTGTCGCCCTTGGCCGAAGCCAGTTTTTCGGAAGAAGTTCTTCGGGTAAATCAGGGTCGTAGTACGGCAGGCGCCGGTAATCGTGAATCAGCATGAACCGTTCTGTAAAATACTCGCAGTCTTCTATCTTTTCACCATTATCTACCCGTTTTTTAAACTCTTTGTACTTCGGCTCGTACTGAATGAGGAACTCGGCGTACATTTCATGAATCTTGTCGAGGTCCCAGCAGGAAGAGACAATTTTCTTCGTATCCTGGGTTCCCGTATGCTGCGCCTTGAATATGTTGATGCATTCTGAAATATCCAGTTTTGCGGCAAGCTCGAGTACCTCACGTGATAAATCATACGGTGAAATCATGGTCGCTCCGCATAAGGCGCCGTACCCCATCCAGTCGAGTTCCCGCCGGAGAATGTCCCGTGTCTTCCGGTTATCTTCGGGAATCGAGTAGGTGACAATGTTCCAGTACCCGTCCCATCCGGAATCTTTTCGTACGAACACCCGCTGGGCTCCCGGCCGCAGCATGGTATGTCCGTACTCGGTCAGCGAATAGTAGCTCTTTCGTCCCTCGCTCCGCACCTGGAGCAGGTTGGAGCGGCACATTCTCGATATTGCCGACCTCACTGCCTGGTCGGATAAACCGAAGTTGGCGAACAGGGTGATAATGCTGCCGATTCCTAATTCCATATCAGGATTAAGCAGGTAGTCTCCGTATAGAATGAGCATGGCCGACTGTGGCCTTACTTTTCTTTTTGCTGTCGATATATGTCGGTAAGTCATTTGGTTACTGGTTGTTAACCATCTTTCTTTTCGTTTTCTTTGCAGGCATGACCGCTGTCACTGCGAATGCGTCTCTTCGAAATCAAACCTGCTACTTAACTTTATCTCACAGCGCCGTTCAGGTCAATCGGTTTTTACTGATATGCCGGTTTTACCCGCCTGCCGATACGATAAACGGCCGTTAACAGGAAAAAGTCACCGCATCTTAACTTGACAATAACCTGTCTTCAGGATAGAGTTTCACTATCAAATAAAAGGAGAGTCAGATGCCGTATACTGTTTTCCCGACCGGGACTACCATCTATGAACCTGAAAAATGCTGGAATGGCTATACGATATTCCAGGCGTATATGTTTGCCAACAAATCATCGGCCGCAATACTCATCGATATGAACGGCAATGTCGTCAACCAGTGGAAAGGTATCGATGGCATGCCGAACCGGATTCTGCCCGGCGGATTCATCATGGGCAATACCGGCTCCCGCGAATCGAAATACAGCTTCCAGGACCAGCTCGACCTGGTACAGGTCGACTGGGACGGCAATATCGTCTGGAAATTCGACCGGTGGGACCTGATAAAAGAACCGAGACGAAAGCCGCAGTGGATGGCTCGCCAGCACCACGACTACCAGCGGGAAGGCAATCCCTGCGGGTATTATACGCCCGGCATGGAACCTCTCACCGACCGGGGTAATACCCTGATTCTCTGCCATAAAAATCTCTACAATAAAAAAATCACCGAAAAGCTGCTCCTCGATGACGCCATCATCGAAGTCACCTGGGACGGAAAAATAGTCTGGGAATGGCTGTGCAGCGACCACTTCGAAGAAATGGATTTTTCGGAAGATGCGAAAAATACCCTCGCCAGGAGCCCGGGCCAGAGTTATCAGGGCAATCTTGCCGGGGGCGACTGGATGCACATAAACTCAATATCGGTACTCGGGCCGAACCGGTGGTATGACGCTGGCGACGAACGGTTCCACCCGGATAACATTATCTGGGACAGCCGTCAGGCGAACATCATCGCCATCATCGATAAAAAAACCGGAAAACTTGCATGGAAACTCGGACCTGATTACAGCACTACACCGGAACTGCGGAAACTCGGCTGGATAATCGGCCAGCATCACGCCCACATGATTCC
>CAZOGR010000054.1:0-9148 GCA_964579355.1 uncultured Dehalococcoidales bacterium
CGTTCTTTGACCATGGCATCGAGGGCGGAAAACGGTTCGTCGAGCAGCAGGACGTCAGGTCCGGGAGCGATTGCCCGGGCGAGGGCGACCCGCTGCTGCTGGCCGGCGGAAAGCTGTTTCGGGTAGCGGTGTTCGAGGCCGGAAAGGTGCATATCCGCGACAAGCTGCGAGACCCTTTTCGCAATGTCCGGTTTCTGCCGGTGACGGATGCCGTAAGCGATGTTATCCCGGACGGTCAGGTGAGGGAACAGGGCATAGTTCTGAAAGACAAAGCCGACTTTGCGTGTCTGGGGAGAGAGGTTGATTTTCGCGGCTGAATCGAAGAGGGTTCTCCCGTCCAGCCGGATATACCCTTCGTCGGGCTTGAGAAGGCCGGCGATGCATTGCAGGGTCATGGTTTTTCCCGAGCCGGACTGGCCGAGAACGGCCATGATTTCTTTCCCCGCCGAGAAAGAAACATCGAGGCTGAAACCCTTCAACTTCTTTTTTATCGATACTTCAAGCAACGGTCAGTCTCCGTTTTTCTTAGTTCTGTTCGGTTTTGGTTTCCAGGTACGAGAATGCAGAAACCAGTTAAAAATTTCTAAATCCCTCTTCATCTCCCTCCGATAAATCGCGAGTCTGCGACTTTACAAAAGGGAGTAAACCGGGACAGATTTCACTTCATTCGTAATGACATCATTATCAACCATATGCAAACAGAACCTTTTTTGTACTGTATTGTTACCCGTCAGGAGACAAAGGGAGCGGGGCAGGCTCAGGAGTTTTTCTTTTCCAGTAAGCGAGAGCCGCCAGCGAGACGAAGGAAATAGCCAGGACGATGGCCGCCAGAATCGCGGCCCTTTCATTGTAGCCTGACTGGATACTGAAATAGATAGCCACCGGGATGGTGGCGGTTTTTCCGGCGATATTGCCGGCGAGAATGAGGGTAGCGCCGAATTCGCCGAGGGCACGGGCAAAGGCGAGCGTCGTGGCGGCGGCGACGGCCGGCCAGGCCATCGGCATGGTCACTGTCCAGAAGATGCGCCATTCGCTGGCGCCGAGAGTCCGGGCGGCGTTTTCGACGTTTTTATCGACCTGCTCGAAGCCTGCCCTCGACGACATGTACATCAAAGGAAAAGTCATAACGACGGCGGCAATAACCGTTGCCGGCCAGGAAAAAACGATGGTTGTGCCGAGCATGTCGAGAACCTGGCCGAGCGGTCCGTTCCGCCCGAAAAGGAACAGCAGGCCGAACCCAACGACGGTCGGCGGCAGTACCAGCGGCAGAAGAAAAAGGCCGTCAATCAGGCTTTTACATCTGCCGCTGTATCCGGCCATCCATCGGGCGGCCGCTATCCCGAGGAAAAAGGTGATAACGGTCGTCGTCAGGACGGTTTTCAGTGAAATCAGTAACGGTGCAAGATATGATTCTGTTATCATCCGGTTAATTGTACATCATCGTTCGTCAGGGCGTCACGACGCTGAAGCCGTAACGGCTGAAAATCGCCGCAGCTTCGCTTCCTCCCAGGAAATCGATATAGGCCTGAGCGGCTTCCTCAACCTTACTCGATTTGATAATCGCTACCGGATAGACAATCTTACTGTTTATCTCAGCCGGGCCGTCAGCGGCGATTTTCACGCCGTCGGTAATCGCAGCGTCGGTCGAATAAACGATACCGGCATCGACGTTGCCGCTTTCGACATAGGCGAGCACCTGGCGGACATCGCTGCCCAGAATCATTTTTTCCGTAATCGTTTCATATATGCCGAGCAGTTCGAGGGCCTGCTTCGCGTAGGAACCGGCGGGAACGAACTCAGGGTCGCCGATAGCTATTTTCTGTATTTCTTTATTCGTTAAGTCAGAAAAGTCACCGACAGCCAGGGTACTGTTGGCGGGAACGACGAGGACAACCTTGTTATTCAGCAGGTTACGGCGCGAGCTTTCGATTATCAGGCCGCCTTCCTGAAGGGCGTTCATCTGCTTAGAGGCAGCCGAGATGAAAACATCCGCCGGCGCTCCCTGTTCTATCTGGGTCTGGAGGGTTCCCGAAGAACCGAGGTTGGTGACGACGGTAACGTTTTTGTTCTTCTCCATGTAGAGAGCATTGACAGCCCCGATGGCATCCGTCAGACTGGCAGCGGCGGAAACATTCAGTTCGACCGGGGCAGCTTCTTTCGTATCGTCAACCGCCGTTTTGTCATTGCTGCATCCGGTCACGAGGAGGGAAACCAGTAACAAACCTGAAAAGAGAGTAAGGAGCCTGTGCGAGAGTTTCATTGTATCGAGTCCTTTCCGAATAAGGGTTCATTGAACCGTAAAGATATATTGTCAAAAGAGACAAGAAAACTTTACTATTATTTTTAATTAAAGTCAAGAAATACTTGACGGACTGCAGTAAAGCGTATCAGCCGTTTATTGTCCGAGTGTTGCTATTCATCCGAATCAATAGTAATATACATAGTAACTCTAGGTACGGGCAGGAATTATTCATGGAACAGGAACAGAACAAGCCTCTTTCCGAACTGCTGAACCTTACCGGTAAAACCGCGGTCGTAACCGGCGGGGCGCAGGGGCTGGGGTATGCCGTCAGCGCCCGGCTGCTCGAAGCCGGAGCGCGTGTCGTCATTCTCGATTTTGACAGCGCTAAAGGCAGGGAAGCCGTCCGTAATCTTGGCGAAAAGAGTTCGTTTGTCGAATGCGATATCACCGACGAAGCACGGGTCAAAAATTCGTTTGCCGGTATCGGACGTACCGATATCCTGGTCAATAACGCCGGCATTTACCCGCGCAAGGCGTTTACCGAAATGACCGGGGACGATTTCCGGAGGGTCATCGAGGTGAACCTGACCGGGACGTTTCTCTGTTCGAGGTATGCTGTCGAATCGATGATTGAGATGAGACTGGGTGGCTGTATCGTCAACCTCGCCTCCATCGAAGGGATTCACCCGTCGTCGACCGGCATGTCTGCCTACGACGCTTCGAAGGCGGGGGTTATCATGCTGACGAAGAGTCTCGCCCGCGAGCTTGGCCCGGAAGGTATCCGGGTGAATGCCATCGCTCCCGGCGGCATACTGACGAGAGCTGTCTATTCGCATGTCGGGGAGACGTCAGAGGCCGAGCAGAAATCGCAACTGAAAGAGCTGAAAAATTTCATGCGGAGAATGGCGCTGGGCAGGATGGGCGAGGCGGACGAGATTGCCCGGGCGGTGCTGTTTCTCGTTTCGGATATGTCCGAGTATATCACCGGCGAGGTAATCGCCGTCGATGGTGGCTACCTGGTATCCTGAAGCTGCATAACGAACAACGGGTATGAGAAACCCGCGGAGGTATTTATGGCTGATGTGAGAATTATGACCGATAGTGTTGCCTGTATTCCTGACAATCTGAAGAAGAATTACGGTATCCATGTAATTCCGGCCGCCAATGTTTACATCAACGATAAAGCGTACATCGAAGGGGTCGACCTGACCGCCGAGGAAGCCTACGCCCAGATACAGAAAGACCCGGACAGCTTCGTTACCTCGCCGCCGAAACCGGAATTGATAATGTCGGCTTACGAGGAACTGGGGAAAGAGACGGACAATATCGTTTTTATTACGATTGCCTCAGCCCTTACGGCAATGAACAAGACTGCAGGACTTGCGGCGAAGCACTACATGGAGAACAATCCGGGGAAAACGGTAAAGGTCGTCGATTCCCGCGCCTGCGCCAGCACCGAAGGACTGGTGGTCATCGCCGCCGCGAAAGCGGCTCAGGCAGGGAAATCAATCGATGGTGTTGCCGCCTACGCTGAGGCGGTACGAGCGAAGAGCGGCGGGCTGATGATGCTCGATACTTTGCGGTATGTCTACCGCACCGGCCGCATGTCGAAGATGGCTTCACGGATTGTGTCGATGTTCAATATCCGGCCGATTAACGGCGTCACCGATGAAGGAACCGTCGAAATGGTTGACCGGGCGAGGAAGCGGAGCGAGGGGCTGGAGAAGCTCCTTAAGCTGGTAGACGAACGGACGACTGATAAATCGTTGTACCTGATGGTGACGCACGCTGCCGCTGCCGATATGGCGGAAGGGCTTGCTCAGGAATTAAAGAAGAGATTCAACTGCCTGGATATGATCGTTGCCGATTACAGTCCGGTTATGGGCTACGGAGCCGGGCCGGGAGCGGTCTTCATTGGATTTCACCCCGAGGTCAAACTCGACTGAACACAGTAACGGAACAAGGGAGTATCATGCAGAAAACAACCGGGGAACACAACAAAGCGGCGGCGCCGGCGGGGCTGGAGCCGTTCCGCGAGATAAACCGGGCATTCCCGGATATTTCGTATATCCGGGAGGCGAAAGAATCCGGGAAAAAGGTCTTCGGCTTTCTCTGCACCTACGTGCCGGAAGAAATACTGCACGCCGCCGGAATTTATCCGATTCGGATAACCGGTTACGATAACGAGGCCGACCTCGATGACGGTAACGCTTACCTGTACATGAACAACTGCTCCTTTTCCCGGAGCTGCCTCCAGATGGGATTGAGCAACGGGTACGATTTTCTCGACGGCGTCGTCGGCGGCTCGACCTGCGACGGGGCGAGGCGGCTCTTCGATGTCTGGCGGGAGTATATCGGGACGCCTTTTCAGCATGTCCTGACAGTACCGAGGAAGTACACGGACAGCGCCCTCGAGTTGTATACCGCTGAGGTGGAACTGTTTAAGACGAATCTTGAAAAATACCTCGGAGTGACTATCTCCGATGAAGCCTTGCCGGGTTCGATTCGCCTCTACAACGAGTGGCGCTCGCTCCTCCACCGGCTGTACGAATTACGAAAACGGGAGAACCCTCCCATTACCGGCGCTCAGACGATGGAAGTGCTCGACGCCTGTTTCAGGATACCCAAAGAGGAGTTTAACCGGCTGCTGAAAAACCTGCTCGAAGAACTTGAAGCCACGGAAACCGGCTATTCGGCGCGGGCGCGGCTGATGGTGACCGGGAGCGTCCTGACGAACCCGGAGTTTATCGATTCGATAGAGCAGCAGGGCGGGCTGGTGGTAACCGACGAATTGTGCACCAGCACCCGCTACTGGGGCGACCTGGTGGAAATCGGAGAAGGAGAATCGCCGGTCTCGGCATTGGCGAGACGGTACCTGAACAACTATCCCTGCGCCCGGATGTACCCTTCGGAAGAGCGGTTCCGGAGAATCGTCGAATCGGCGCTCGACTTTAAAGTCGACGGCGTCGTCAGCGAGATAATCCGTTACTGTGTGCCCTACGCTCACGACCTGCCGTTACTGAAAAACCGGCTGGCAACTCACCATATACCGGTGCTTTCCCTCGATCTCGAGTTCGGCAGTTCCGGTTCCGGTCAGATAGCCACGCGGGTACAGGCATTCCTTGAAATGATTGAGGCGAGAAAATGACGAGCAAGACCGAACCGAACAATATCCATGCCATCATCCGGGCCTGCCGGCTGATTGCCCGGATGATAGAAGCGGACCCGGCCACCCGGCCAAGCCAGAAGCTCTACTACAAGATGCTGATTTCCTATTTCACCCGGCTGCGGGACGCGAAGGAAAATAACGGCTTCGTGGCTGCCCACACCGTCTTTTTCCCTTCGGAGATACTGCTGGCGATGGATATCGTGCCGATGCACACCGAAACGACTACCTGGATGACCTCGCTTTTCACCGGCGATTGCACGGATATCCTGGCGGCCGGGTCGAGTCTCGGCCTGGCTTCCGAGATATGTACCGCCCACCGGGGACTGGCGGGGGCTTTCCAGATAAAGTCGATACCCCGGCCGGATGTCATGCTCTGGTCGAATATGGTCTGCGATAACACCGCCAAGAGCGGCGAACTGGTCATGGAGCTGTGCGACTGCCCCGGCTATTTTCTCGACCGGCCGTTCAAGGACAGCCCCCGCGAAAAGACCTACATGGCGAACGAAGTGAAGGGAATGATTGCTTTCCTCGAAGAACGCTCCGGGAAGAAGATGGATTACGACCGGCTTTCCGAGATTGTCGCCCGTACCGACCGCCAGATTGAGCTGATGCGGGAAGTGAACGAACTGAGAAAAAGCGTCCCGACACCCTTCAGCCCGCTTGGTTTCATGGAGCTGGTCACCATCGATTACCTGTTCCCGGGGCAGCCGGAATCGATTGAGTATCTCGAAACGCTGTTGTCCGAATTGAAACAGGCGGTGGCGGAGAAGCGGGGAGCGGTACCGAAGGAACGATTCCGCCTGATGAGCCTTTTCATCCCGCCGATGTACCTGATATCCTTCCTCGAGAAGATAGCCGTTGAATACGGTGCAGTCTCGGTGTACGAACCGTTTTTCACCGACTGGGGAGAAGGCCGGCTCGATGCCTCGAAGCCGGTTGAGAGCGTCGTTGAAAAATCCTTCATGCAGCCGGCGGCCAAGATGTACGGGCCGATGGAGGAAAAAATGCTGAGCGGTATTGCCAAAACCGCTGAAGCCTATAAACTGGACGGAGCGATATACTACGCGGATGTCTACTGTCGCCACTCCTGCGCCATGATTAAAATGTTCAAAGACCGGCTGAATGAACTGGATATACCGGTGCTGACGCTCGATTGCGACGTGCTCGACAGTACGGTAACCTCCGAAGACGACGTCCGGGACAAGCTGGAGCGTTTCTTCGAGCTGCTCGAAGACCGATAAACCAACCGGGGAGAAAGCTGATGTACGCGATTGGAATTGATATCGGAAGCCTGACCACGAAAGCGGTCATCCTCGAAAACGGCAGGAAACTGGCATCAGTTACTATTGATACCGGTGACGAGCCGGAAACGACGGCCATCGAAGCCCGCGATAAAGCCCTGGCGGAAGCCGGGCTGGACGCGACCGCCGATTGTTTCGTGGTAACAACCGGCGCCGGAGGCAAAGCGGTTTCCTTCAGTAAAAACAAGGCAATCACCACCTGCCTGGCGAGGGGAATCATCAGAGAGATTCCGGACATCCGGGCGGTGATCGATATCGGCGCCGAGAGCAGTACGGTGGTGAAGCTCAATCAGCGGGGAAGGGTGGACGACTGGGCGAACCATGACAAGTGCGCCGCCGGGACAGGTATTTTTCTCCAGCAGATGGCCAAATTGATGAAAGTACCAATCGGAAAAATGTCGGAACTTTCCATGAAAGCCACGAAAGGAGCCGAAATCAGCGGCACCTGCGCCGTTTTTGCCGAATCGGAAGTGATATCCCACGTCCACCGGGTACCGCCGACTCCGATGCCGGATATCGCCCTCGGTATTTACCTCTCGGTAACGGGGCGGATAAAGACGATGTGCCGGAGAATCGGTGTCAGTAACAAGATTGCCGTTACCGGCGGGGTGGCGCTCAATAAAGGCCTGGTCAGGGCACTCGCCGAAGAACTGGGGACGGATATGTATACGCCTGAGGAACCGGAGTGTGTCGCCGCGCTGGGAGCGGCAATCCTGGCCGAAGAAGAAATCGCAAAGGGTGTATAGAAGAAACGATGATATTTGCCGGTATCGATATAGGTTCACGCGCCGCCAAGGCGGTGATTTTGAAAGACAATGAGATAATTTCCTCGGCCATCATGGATACAGGGCCGGAAAGCGTCAAGACGTCCGATACCCTCCTCGAAACGGTGCTGCGCGGCACCGGGGTGACGAAGGAGGATATCGATTATACGGTGGCGACCGGTTACGGACGAGTACTGGTGCCGTACGCCAACGAGAACGTTTCCGAGATAAGCGCCCATGCGAAAGGCATTAACTGGTATTTCCCCTCGGTCCGGACGATTGTCGATATGGGCGGGCAGGACTGCAAGGCGATAAACTGCGACGAAAAGGGGAATGTCACCAATTTCGTGATGAACGATAAGTGCGCCGGAGGCACCGGCCGTTTCATGGAGATGATTGCCGAGGTGCTCAACATCCCGCTCGAAGAGATAGGTAAGGTTTCGCTGCAATCGAACAACGCCATCCCGTTCAATACGATTTGCGCGGTATTCGCCAAGACCGAAGCAATCGGTTACCTGCGGAAAGGCGTCTCGCGGGCGGATATCCTTTCCGGGTTGCACGAGGCGATTGCCACGAGGACGTACAATTTACTGAAGCGGGTGTCAATCGAGCCTGATTTCACCATTACCGGGGGTATTTCGAAGAACAGCGGCATGGTTGCCGCGCTGGAGGGCAAAGTAGGTTTGAAGCCACTGCTCTGCGAAGACCCGCAACTGTGCGGGGCGCTCGGAGCGGCGCTGTTTGCCCGCGACCGCAGCCTTGGTAAAGCGACAACAACCTCGGTAAAAACGCAGTACGGTTACGATGACGGCTCAGGGGTATTTTACATAAGTATTGACGGCGGTTTATGCAACGGCTGTGGTAAGTGCGTTGACGTCTGCCCGGCGAAGGTGCTGGCGATGAACCTCGACCACGGACACCCGGTCGCCGAGGTAAAAGAAGCTGTCAGGAAGAAGATTACCCTTTACTGTCCCGGATTCGAGGCCTGTAACAAACAGAACCTGGTGAACTGTCATACTATCTGCAAGGAAAAGGCGATAGAGCATAGCTGGTAAGAATTATCGGTAATCATGAATAATAGAGTATGTGGATAACTAAATTCCCCTGAATGAGGTCATCCGAAAAATCCCTCTTCGGAAGTATGAAGTGAGGCAGACTATGCAGCTTCTCCCTTTTATAAAGCGAGATTGAGAGGGATTTAGAAATATCTACGAATAAGTACAGTCGTTTCTATCATTGAATCGGAGGATAAAATGAGCGAGAAGAAACTGAGGATAGCCATCGATGCCATGGGAGGCGATTTCGCCCCTGAAGAAACGGTTAAGGGAGGCGTAAAAGCCGCCCGTGAACTGGGCGTGGAAATCCTGCTGGTCGGCGAAAAGGAAGCCATCGATAAAATAATAGCCGAATGTGACACCAGGGGACTTTCGGTGAAGGTTGTCGAGGCGACGCAGAAAATCGTCGATGGCGAAGAACCGGCTTTTGCGGTGATGAGGAAACCGAACAGTTCAGTGGCGCTGGCCTGCCGGCTCGTGAAACAGGGAGACGCCGACGCTGCGGTCAGCGCCGGTTCTACCGGTGCGATGATGGTTTCGGCCTTGCAGTACATCGGGACGCTGCCGGGTATCGAACGGCCGGTTGCCGGAGGGGCGTTCCTTCAGCTTTCGCCGAA
>CAZOGR010000055.1:0-9089 GCA_964579355.1 uncultured Dehalococcoidales bacterium
CCGTGAGCATCTCTTCGGGTTCAGCGTCCCGGTATTTTTTTACTATCATGGTTCACCCCCACATGTTTTTTCGAATTGTTTCCCTACCTTCCCGGTAAATTTAGTCCGGGTCATCCAGGTCATCCATCTCGTCGAAGTCTTCTCTTTCGTAAACAACCGACGCCTCCGTTCGGATACCACCCCTCTCCCGGTATTCAGCTTCTACCATCATCGTCACCGGCTGTACCAGTTCCACCAGATCGTTTAAAATCCGGTTGATGGCATGTTCCTGGATGATACCGACATTCCGGAATGACGTCAGATAGTACTTGAGCGATTTCAGCTCAATCAGCTTCTCATCCGGCATGTAGCTTATCGTCACCGTTCCGAAATCCGGCAGCCCCGTCCATGGGCAGACACAGGTAAACTCGTCGGTTTCATAGATAACTTCGGTGGCCGATTCCGGATAGTCAAACGGGATCGTTTCCAGGATTTCTGTATCAATATCCCCTTCGCGCTGGATATCATACCGCTTCTCCGAATATCTATCCCTGTCCATGATAAACCTCTTTCAGTACTGTAATCGTCTCAGCCGGAGATGAATCCGACAATTTATCCGCGTCTCAGCTTTGCTTTCACCCTCGCCAGCAATTCTTTCGGCCGGAAAGGTTTTCTGATGTAGTCGTCAGCCCCGATTCCCATCGCCTTTTCCACCATGGTATCGCTGCCGAGTCCGGTTACCATAATAACCGGATTATGGGTAATTTCCCTGATTTTTCCGAGTGTGAAAATCCCGTCTTCTCCCGGCATTTTTATATCCAGCAGTATCAGGTCGGGTTTTTTTTCCTGCACCAGTTTCAGACCGGCAGCTCCGTCGTTAGCTGTCAGGACATTGTATCCGCCGTCAGCAAGTATTCTTTTGATATAGCTGACGATGAGCGGTTCGTCATCGACAACGAGTATCAGTTTTCCCGAGCCGTCTGAAATCTGCAATTTTTTTCCAGCCACCTGTTTTACGTCGTTACCGATACTCATTCGTTACGAGTTCCCACACCCTGAAACCGGGTATGCCAGAATAATCTTTCACAAGAAAGGGGGAGATTCAATGAGCCGTTTAACCCAGCATGCCGAGGAATATACCGGCTGCGGTTGCCGTCCCGATAACACCGGCGATATTCGGCCCCATTGCGTGCATCAGCAGGAAGTTGCGCGGATTGGCCTGCTGTCCCATCTTCTGTACCACCCGGGCCGCCATCGGCACCGCCGAAACGCCTGCCGCCCCAATCATGGGATTGATTTTTTCCTTGCTGAACAGGTTCATGATTTTTGCCAGGATGACCCCAAAGGCGGTCGAAGAAGCAAACCCCAGCACACCGAGCCCGAACACAATCAGGCTTTCCACCGTCAGGAACACCTCAGCGCTCATGAAACAGCCGACACACACACCGAGGAGAATCGTCAACACATTCATGAAACCGTTCGCTGCCGTTGTCGCCAGGCGTTCGGTAACGCCGCAGGTCAGTAGCAGATTACCCAGCATCAGCATGCCTATGAGAGGAGCTGATTTCGGAACAAGCAGGATAATGATAATCGAGGCGATTGCCGGGAAGAATATTTTTTCCTTTTTCGAAACAGCCCTGAGCTGCGGTTTCATGTAAATCGCCCGCTCTTTTTTCGTCGTCAGTAACTTGATAATCGGAGGCTGAATAATCGGTACCAGCGCCATGTAGGTATAGGCAGCTACGGCGGTTGCGCCGATGAAGTGAGGCGCCAGCTTGTTCGTCAGATAAATCGTGGTCGGCCCGTCCGCACCGGCGATGATACCTATCGAGCAGGCTTCCCGTATACCGATATTGACGACATCCGGGAAAGCGTTGCCTATCAGCAAGGCAATAAATAAGGCAAAGTAAACACCAAACTGAGCGCCGGCTCCGAGAATGAGTGTTTTAGGATTGGCAATCACCGGACCGAAATCCGTCATCGCTCCCAGCCCCAGGAATATCAGTACCGGAATCATTTCCCAGGAAAGCCCGTACTTGAACAGCTTTGCCACAATCCCGACCGGCTCGCCGTCTTCGACGAACCGGTTGACAATCTGTCCGTCTACCAGCGTCTCCATCAACCCGCCAAGCGGCAGGTTGACGAGTATCACACCGAAACCAATCGGCACCAGCAGTAGCGGCTCCATCTTCTTGGCAATGCCCAGGTATAACAGGGCAATCCCTATTGCTATCATAACTACAGAGCCCCAGGTTATGCTGGCGAACCCGGTTTCAAATAGACCGAACAAAGTTGTTCTCCTGTATTATCTGATTATCGTTAATATTCTATGACGGCGATTGTTTTACCTGTTTCGACAACGTCTCCGACGGCGACCTGTATATCGGTAACCGTGCCGTTTACCGGAGCCAGAATCGGATTTTCCATTTTCATCGATTCAATATAGCAGATGACATCTGATTCCTGAACTGCGTCCCCTGCTTTAACTTCCACGCTGATAATTTTACCGGTTATGGGTACCTCAATGATTTCCTGTGCCAATTCTAAGCTCCTTTCTTGTCCTTTCCGGCTTCCTCTTTCTTGCCGGAATCAAGTTTTTTAAATATGATACCCGTCACCCACAGCGCGACCGCCAGGATGATGAGTACGGCAAATACCAATCCAAATCCTACTCCGCCGATTTTAAAGGCTTCTGCCCAATCAACTGCCAGTACCATTTCTATCTCCAACCTTCCCCGGTATGTAAAAAAGGGCGGGGAGCCATAAATAACTATTCCCGCCCTGTTATTTCCTCAGATGCCGATGACAATCAATGAACCGTTATGCGGTTGCATCCCCTATCAACGCCTCTACAGCGCCGGTATGCACCACTATCTCTCCATCCTCTACATCCACAATTACCGTATCGCCGGAGCGGAATTGTCCGCGCAGTAAACTGTCGGACAGCTTATCTTCTACCATGTCCTGAATCACGCGGCGGAGAGGCCGGGCGCCAAACGCCTCATCGTACCCCTTTTCGCCGAGAAAATCCTTGGCTGCTTCCGTAATCTGCAGTTTCATACCCTTTTCCGCTAACTGACGGATAACCATCGCCAGCATCAGGTCGACTATCTTTCTTATATCATTTCGGGTCAGCGAATGGAAGACCATGACGCTGTCGATACGGTTCAGAAATTCCGGACGGAACACCTTCTTGAGTTCATCGAGAAGCTTGTCCTTCATCTTTTCGTATTCCCGTTCCTGGATTTTCTCCTCACTCGAACGGGACGCGAATCCGATGGCGCTGCTCTTCCTGATTGTTTCGGCGCCGATATTGCTTGTCATGATGATAATGCAGTTCCTGAAATCAACCCGGCGGCCTTTCGCGTCGGTCAGATGACCATCGTCAAAAATCTGGAGTAAGATGTTGAAGACATCCGGATGGGCTTTTTCAATTTCATCCAGAAGTATGCAGGAATACGACTTTCGGCGTACCGCTTCGGTAAGCTGGCCGCCCTCGTCATAACCGACATAACCCGGAGGCGCCCCTACCAGCCTCGATACGGTGTGGCGTTCCTGGTATTCGGACATATCGAGCCGAATCAGCGCATCTTCACTGCCGAACATGAATTCCGCCAGTGCTTTCGCAAGTTCCGTCTTTCCAACCCCTGTCGGGCCGAGGAAGATGAAGTTGCCGATGGGGTGACGCGGATCTTTCAGGCCAGCCCTTGCCCGTCTGACAGCTTTCGAAATGGTATCTATCGCTTCATCCTGTCCGATAACGCGTTCGTGCAGGACTTCTTCCATCTGGAGAAGCCGGGCGGTTTCGTCATCGGTGAGCTGAACCGTCGGCACCCCCGTCCACATGCTGATGACATGGGCGATATCTTCCGTGGTTACTTCGGGTTTTACCTGGTCGAGGTTTTCCTGCCAGGTTGTTCTCGCTTCTTTCAGTTCCTCCTCGCAGGCCAGTTCTTTCTGCCGTAAGTCAGCCGCGAAATCATACTGCTGATTCGAAAGAGCTTCTTCTTTCTCTTTTCGTATCTGCTCGAGTTCGCGCATCTTTTCTCTGATTTCTTCCGGCATCACCCGATAGCCGATTCTCACTCTTGACGAAGCTTCGTCGATAACATCGATTGCTTTATCGGGAAGGAAACGGTCGGCGATATACCGGGCGGAAAGGTGAGCAGCGGCGCTGAGTGCTTCGTCGCTTATGGTCAGTTTATGATGTTCCTCGTAACGTTCCTTAACGCCGCGAAGAATATCGAGCGTCTGCTCTACCGAAGGCTCTTCAACCAAAACGGGCTGGAATCTTCGTTCCAGGGCCGGGTCGCGTTCGATATGCTTCCGGTAGTCATCCAGGGTCGTCGCACCGATGCACTGCAGTTCGCCTCGTGCCAGAGAAGGCTTGAGAATACTGGCGGCATCGACCGCTCCTTCGGCTGCTCCGGCGCCGACGATGGTATGAAATTCATCGATAAAGAGAACACAGTTTTTGGCTGCTTTCAACTCGTTGACAATCTTCTTGAGTCGTTCTTCGAATTCGCCGCGGTACTTGGTACCAGCAACGACCGAAGCGATATCGAGGGTGACGATACGCTTGTCCTCGAGCGTTTCGGGAACATCCCCCGAAGCTACCCGGTGAGCAAGCCCTTCGACGATAGCGGTTTTCCCGACACCCGGTTCGCCGATAAGTGCCGGATTGTTCTTGGTGCGTCGACTTAGAATCTGGATGACCCGTTCGATTTCTTTCGAGCGCCCTATAACCGGGTCGAGCTTCCCGGCCGCGGCGGCCGCGGTCAGATCGGTACTCAACTGGTCCAGAATCGGGGTTTTCGTCACGGATTTGGCGGGTTGCCTCGTTCGCCCGGCGCTTTGACTCAGTATGTTGGTAACTTCAGTTCGCGCCTGTTCGATGGTCAGGCCGAAACTGTCGAGCACGCCGGCGGCAACGCCTTCTCCTTCGTGCAGAAGGCCGAGCAGGATGTGCTCGGTTCCAATGTAGTTATGGCTGAGGTGACGGGCTTCGTCAATCGCCAGTTCTATTACTCTCTTAGCCCGGGGAGTGAGTCCGATTTCTCCGACCGCCGGTTTTTCCCCACGGCCTATAATGAACTCAACCGCTGAACGTACCTTGGTAAGGCTGATACCCTGATTGGTAAGAACCTTGGCCGCAACACCCTCTTCTTCCCGAATCAGGCCAAGAAGTATATGTTCGGTTCCAATATAATTGTGGTTGAGGTTTTGCGCTTCTTCCTGGGCGGAGGTTAGAACACGACGAGCCCTTTCTGAAAATTTCTCAAATCGGCTTGGCATATTCGCTCCTTACATCCACTAACCTTTATAGCCAGTCTCAAGTTCATTATAATTCAAGTCAGCCATAAAAGCAATAAACAGACACGAACAGAGAGGAAAAGTGAGATTGAAATAAGAGTGAAAGGTGAGTTGATAAAGTCTCCTGGCAGTGACTTATTTTCCACAAGGGGAAGCCCCTCAGTATCCTCCGCGCTGGAGCGTTTCACTTCCGTGTTCGGGATGGGAACGGGTGGTACCACTCCGCTCAAACCACCAGGAGACTATCATCTACTACTAAAGAACGTGCTCGGAATTACCGGTTTATGTTCCGGAAATCCTCGACATTTATCAGTGTATCATCTGCCGCTTTCACGGTCAATACCCTGAACAATTATTTTTTACTGACGTCTGGTATCGGCTTGATTGACCCGTTCCATGATGATGCTGCGCGGTTCGAAGCCGAATTGCTGGTAAAAACGAAAGACCTCCTCGTTGCCCGCCGCCACCTGCACCCTGATTCGCCCGGTAGAATATGATTGAATCCAGTCGAGAGCGCTTTGCATCAGATTTTCACCGATATCACGTCGCCGGTAATCCTCCTCGACAAAAAGGGAGTCAATTTCACCTTCACCATCGACGGCAACTGAAGCGACACAATAGCCGACTGTCTTTTTCATGATAGCGTCAGCAGCCAGAATAATCCGAAGTTTGCCGGCTTTCGCCTTCGCGAGCAGTTCTCTTTTTCTGTCTTCGAATGTTCCTGCAGCAATCGATTCAGAGAAATGTACGGATTTTTTTACATGATGGATTTTCAGCCTGAACCACAAACCCTCTATCAGGTCAAGCCCGGTCTCGTCCATAACCGAATATTCGATATCCATACCGCAACTTTGAAACATACTGCTTCTCTGAGTCTTACCGAGTCTCTTTCCTTCTCTGCACCAGCTCTTCCCGGGCAATCCGCTTTGCCGATTCTGAATAGATAAAATCGGGGTTCTCCAAGTCTTTTTCAAGACGCTTGCATCGCTCTTCCATATCGGCACCGGTACGATTTTTATTCAGGCTGAAACTTTCGCAGGAAAACCGCCACAGCTTGTCGGCATCCCGTACCAGACCTTCTTCTCTAGAGATAAATCCTTTCCTCGTATCGTGCTGTGATACTATCTCGAGGATTTTCGGTATCAGGTCGGCAGGGTAACTCAGTTTTTTCAGAATTTTTTCGCCAAGAATGACGCTTTCTGCCTGATGCTCATGCTGAATCGTATCCCGCTGGTATGGCGTAGCGTGTTTACTGAATATCATCATCCGCCGCGGCCGGGGAAGCTGGCTGTATCCGATATCGTGGAGGATTATCGCCGGAAGTACAATATCTTCATTCCCGCCTTCAAGCTCCAGTAATATCTTCGCGTACTTCAGCGTCGTCCGGGCATGCCCGTCATCGTCCCGCTGGTCCTGGTACGGCAGCGCTGTTTCCCATATCTTTTCGAAAATTTCCTTCATGTCCGCTTCCTTCCTTCAGGGATGATGCCAGTATATATGATTTTGTTGTTGTCTTCCAGATTATTCATGGTATACTATCATGTATGATGTATGAACCGGAATATACCAGGGAATTCTACAACGCCTATGGGGAAAGAGAGTGGGCGAGGCTCGAAACCCGCCCGTACGGCCGTTTACAGGCGATAATTCACGAAGATTTTATCGGCAGATACATTGAACCGGGAATGCGGGTACTCGATGCCGGCAGCGGACCCGGCCGGTTCAGCATTTTCGCTGCGAAAAACGCTGTAAAAGTTACCGTTCTCGATATTTCCGATATCCAACTGAAACTGGCAGAAGCGAAGATTAACGAAGCGGGTATGAGGGGATTCGTCGAGCGGTTCCTGCGGGGAGATATAGCCGACCTGTCTGACCTTGCCGATAACTGTTTCGATATCACCCTCTGCTTCGGCGGCGCCCTCTCTTACGTCTGTGAAAAACGGTTTGCTGCCGGAAAAGAACTCATACGCGTGACAAAACCGGGAGGAATAATCCTCGTCAGTGTCATGAGCCTGATGGGGGCGGCACTCAGTTCCGTTACCATTCCCAGCATAGCAATGCTCGAAAATCCGGAAACGGAGGTATCAGGTATCCCGCCCCTGTTCCCGGTTATCGAAACCGGCGACCTGCCCGGTTTCCCTTCGAAATCAGGCATGAACCACGCCCCGATGCACCTCTATACCGCCGATGAACTTGGACAATTGTTCGATGGATGTATCGTACTGGAAACAGCCGGTTCGAACGTCACCTTTCGCGAACACTCGCAAAGCGGTGAAAAAATAGCCGAAAGCCCGAAAGCCTGGGATACCCTGGTGAAACTCGAGAAGAAACTGAACCACAAGCCCGGCCTTGTCGACAGCGGCAGCCATATTATCATGGCTTTCCGTAAATAGTATCTCGGGGAAATATCCGCTGTTATCAAGACGTCACCGCTTTCTCAATCCTGGATAACGCTTCTTCAAGCAGCGCACGCGGGCAGGCAATGTTCATCCGCTGAAAGCCGCTTCCGGCTTCACCGAATACGTACCCGTCATCGAACCCCACCTTCGCCTTTTCCCGGAAAAAACGCCGGAGGCCCTGGTCGTCCAGCCCCAGTTTCCGGCAGTCGAGCCAGGCAAGATATGTTCCCTGAAGCTCGATGACATCGATAGCCGGTATCCTCTCAGCCAGGTACTTTTGTAAGAAGGCGAAGTTATCGTCCAGATAGGCAAGCACCTGCTCCAGCCACTCGTCGCCGTACCGGTAAGCAGCTTCGAGTGCCACGTATCCGAACAGGTTCGGTCCCGGCATGATTCCTGCCCGGATATTGTTGAACTCATCCCTCAGCTTTTTGTTCGGAATGATAATCGTCGATGTCTCCAGTCCGGCCAGGCTGAATGTCTTGCTCGGCGCCATACAGACAACCGAGTTCTGAGCGAATTCTTCCGAAACCGAGGCGAACGGCGTGTGCTTTCGGCCGCCGAGTACAATCTCGCAATGGATTTCATCGGAGATAACAGTGCCCCCGTTACCGATGACGATTTCCCCCAGGCGGGTTATTTCGTCCTTGTTCCACAACCTGCCGACCGGGTTATGAGGGTTACAGAGAATGAGCGCTTTGTTGCGACGGGCGGATGCTCCCATCCCCGTCTGTACCGAGAATTTCGTTTTCAGGTCGTCGTAATCCATCTCGTACCGGCCGTTCACCAGTTTAAGCCCGTTATTATCGGTGTGACATCCTGAACCCTTTACCGCCGAGAAAAAGGGGTAGTAAATCGGTTCCTGAAGAATAATGCCATCGCCCGGGTGCGTCACCGCCCGAACCGCCGCGTTCAGCGCCGGCACCACGCCCGGGGTAAAGACGACCCACTCCGCCGGTATTTTCCAGCCGTATTTCCGTTCCATCCGTTCAACAACAGACTCGGTAACGCTCTTCGCTGCCATGACGTAACCGTAAAAAGGATGTTCCGCCCTTTTTTTCAGAGCATCAACCACCGGCTGGGGCGAAGGGAAATCCATATCTGCCACCCACATCGGAATCACGTCTTCGCTGCCGAACATCGGCTTTAAGGCTCCCCACTTGGCGGAATCGGAATTTTTTCTGTCGTGTACGGTATCGAAATCGTATATCATTCTTCACTCTCCATAACAGAGTATAGCCAAAACCGGAGAGAAGTGCCAGAAAAAGTAATGGAAAACAAAAAGAAGGAGTATCGCTACTCCTTCCTGGTAAAACAACTGAATCAGGGGAAATTATCAAATATAAAGCAGGTCAAGCCCTCGACCATTAGTACAGCTAAGCTAAAAACATTACTGCT
>CAZOGR010000056.1:0-9019 GCA_964579355.1 uncultured Dehalococcoidales bacterium
CATGTCTGGAATTGCCGGCGGGTGGTGGTTGATTCAACCGGTATCGGCCAGCCGATAGCCTCCTTTCTCCAGCAGTCGATCGGCTCCCGAATCGTCCCCTTTCATTTTACCAGGCCATCAAAATCCGGTCTCGGTTTTAACCTCCTGGCAGCAATCGATACCGGTCGGTTGAAAATGTACCTGGCCGACGGTTCGGAAGACTATCGCGATTTCTGGCTCGAAATGGAACGGGCGAGGGTCATGTATCGTTCGGATAAAACGATGAATTTCTTCGTCGATGCTTCGGACGGCCATGATGATTTCCTGATGAGCCTGGCGCTCCTCGTCGAAGCCGCCGAAGGGTATGTGCCTCGCAGCGCCAGGGGCAGGACGAACAATACCGGCAGATTCGATTTATTCAGAATTGAATGATACCGTAATTGACACCGGGATGCCCTTGAGATTATATTTGATGTGGCAACAAAATTTTTTCAACAAGGAGTTGTTTCATGGCGGAGCTCAAGAAGGTGGGAGTCATCGGGTGGGGCACCATAGGTGCCGGTGTCGTCGAACTGCTGTATCAGAAAGGAATTCCCGGTCTCGAACTGGTCAAGGTGTGCGATCTCGACCTTACTACAGATCGGGGCTTGACTTTACCTTCGGAAATGCTGACGAGCAATTACCATGATATTACCGATAATCCGGAAGTTGATATCGTCGTCGAGCTTATCGGCGGTATCGAACCGGCGAAAACCATCCAGCTTACCGCGTTGAAAAACGGGAAGAATGTGGTTACCGCCAACAAGAAACTGCTGGCGAAAGAGGGAGCGACCATCTTTCAGCAGGTCATCAGCCTCGGCAGAAAAATCGGTATCCGCGCCAGCTTTGTCGGCGCCCATTCCTTTATTCATGAACTCGGACTGGTCGGTGCTGAAGCCAAAGAGTACAAGCGGATATATGCCATCCTGAACGGCACGACGAACTATATCCTCTCTAAAATGACCGGTGAGGGAAAAAGCTTCGATGAAGCGCTGAAAGGCGCCCAGAAAGCGGGTTTCGCAGAGGCGGACCCGACCGACGATATCGAAGGGTATGATACGGAGAACAAGATTCGGATTCTTCTCGGCCTCATTACCAACTCGTACAAGTATGCCGGAGCCTTCCCGGTGGAAGGCATCACCCGTATCGATGTTCAGGATATCATGTACGCCGATGAACTCGGCTACTCGGTCAAACTGGTCGGGGTAATCGAGAACAACAATAAGGTGTACAACGTGGCGGTGCATCCGGCGCTGGTTCCGAAGGTTTCGCTGCTCGGTTCACTCCAGAGCGCCTACAACGGCACCGAGTTCGAGGATGAGTACGGTGTCGTTTCCGGCCTGGTCAATCCCGGAGCAGGCCGGTACCCGACGGCCGATACCATCATCAAGGACCTTCTTGATATTGCCAACGACCGGGCGTTGCCGATACCCTCGACCGCCAACGGTTATACCCTCGGCGTTCCCGGCGATGCTCAGCGGCGGTATTATCTCAGGTTCAGCGTCATCGACCGGCCGGGCGTCCTGGCTCAGATTACGGATATTTTCTGGAAATACAATATCAACATTGCGGCTGTTATCCAGAAAGAAGCCTCGCAGACGGAATACGTGCACGTGGTGATGACCACCTATCTTGCCCGGGAGGCGGATGTCCAGGCAGCCCTCGACAAGGTCAACAGCCTCGAAGTAGTCAAAGCTGAAACAAAGATGATTCGGATACTTGATACGAGCTGCTGACACGGTCATTCGGACAGATGATTGACAAACAAAAAAGGAGGCTTGAAAAAGCCTCCTTTTGGATTTTCATATTCTGTATTTTAGTAAAAGGCGGTTTTCCTGCCCAGCCAGAAGGTGAATGCCGCCAGTGCCAGGGCGGCGCCGACGATTATCGCATAGATGGCTCCCTGGGGAAGACCGAATCCGAAACCGATATAGAACGGGGCGGGTTCCGACCAGGGACTTTCGTTATGCGCCATGTCGACCGCTTTCACCCTCCAGTAATAGGGGGCTTCGGGAGTAGCGGCATTGAGTCGGGCTGTTTTCGGAACGGTATACTCCGGTACCATCAGCCCGGTTTCATCCAGCACCAGGTACCTGGTTTCGAATGAAGGATTTGTCGCCACCTGCAGGGTGTAGGTAACGCTGCTAGGGTCGACGACCTCTCCCCAACTGAAATGCGTTTCCGCGCTGGCTTTGGTTGAGGGAGCGGGTTCAACGATAACCGGCGTATCCGGAGGTTCTTCCTCCATGTAAAAACCGTACCTTATGGTGTTGGTCCCGTCCGTCGCTTCGATGATATGCGGCCCGCCGATAGTCGAAGGCGCGTTAAACTGGATGTTGAACGTACCGTTTGCCTCGACTTTATCGGTGGTAACTACCGTCCCGCTGAAGGTAACGGTCACGGTTCTGCCGGCAAGAAAACCGCTGCCGGCGATTGCGACAGGCTCACCCGAATTGCCGGGAACCGAGGCATTGGTGCGGGGTTCAATCGCCGCGCTCGTCGTTACTTCGAACTCGGCTGTTTGCGAGTTCGTACCGTCGGTAATTTCGACATCATACTTCCCCATATTCGGCCACGGGATGGTAAATATGGTATTGAAAGCGCCGTCAGCGTTGGCATTGGCGACGACATTGCTGCTGTCGGAAATTCCTTCGAAGCTGATGGTTACCTTTTTGTTCGGCTGGAATCCCTCGCCCTTGACCAGCACTTCCCATCCGGGACTGCCCGATGCCGGTTCGAGCGTGGCGCTCGCATCGAATATATTGTAGGTAACCTGGGCGGTATTGCCGAGACTGTCGGCGCCCCGGACAGTATACGTCCCTTTGGTAAACTTTTTCGCAGGGAAGACGGTGGAGAAGGCGCCGATACTGTCGGTGGCGCCGTTATACAAAACAACGTTGTTGAACGCTACTTCAACCGGCACGTTTCCCCCGAAACCCGTACCGTACATCGAAATTGTGTTACTGGCAACCCCGGTTACCGGGCGGAAAATAAGGTTCGGTTGCACCGTGAAAATATTGCCTATCTGGTGGCCGGAGGTTTTCCCGGTTATTGTGAGAGCGTGAATACCGGCAGTACTCGAAGGAATGTAGACCCTGATATTGGCAGCCATGCCGTTGACCATGGCCGTTCCGCCGGAGATTGCGGTCAGAATTTCATTTTCGTTGTACCTGATGATAAGCTCTTCATTGGCGGTGAAGCCGCTGCCGGAAAGAAATGCTTCGGTACCCGCATAGCCGGAACTCGGGCTGATAGTGAGATCACCTCCGAGGACAGAGAAAGCTTCCAGGTCCAGCACGGTTGGCGTTCGGGGTGTCGATGATCCCAGGATACGGTAGGTAACGAATAGGTAATAGATGCCGCTTGCTACCGTTTCGAAAACACCTCCGTCCAGGACGCTTGGAATCGCCACCGTGGTGCTGAACGTGCCGTTGGTATTGAGCGATTGCGTCAGAAGGGTGACATATCGTCCGGTCGTGTAGTTTACCTGCGTGCCGGGATTTCTTCCGAAATGGATATCGACCGCGTAGGATTGCGTACCGCTGCCGGTGCTGAATCCGGAACCGCTGACGGTGATTGACTGGCCGATGATTCCCAGGCTGGTATCGATGGTGATGTTTTCACCGGCGGCTGCCGCCGGTACGGCCGGGAAAGCAGCAGTAAACGTTATAACCAACGCGACAGCGAGAGATTTGAGGTTATTCCAATGTTTCATAAAAGATTCGTCTCAGTCTCCATTATTCTCATAATTCTTATCCATTATGATATCGTCTGCCAGACATGAATGTCAATCATACCCGGCAGGGCGAAAAACCTTCGGTTGACCTTCTCTGCATTAAAACCGTCCGGCCGCTTTCAGTACCCGTAAAGCCCGGAGCGTTACCCATTTGTTCGGCTGTTTTTTCGGGCCGAAATCCACCCATGTCTTCCCGGAATAATCGTATTCGAGCAGCCAGCGTCCGAGGCTGTCCTGCTTGCTTTCTATCAGGTCGAGCGTGTTCGCCAGACGTTTTTCTTTGGCAAGCCCCAGCCCCGCCAGCGCTTCGGCAATCTGGAGAATATCGGTGATATAGAAAACCGGAAAGCCGAATTTCCACCAGTTGCCGCTCGGTTTGGCTGCATAGCCGCTGGGGTAGGCAGCGGTCGCCGGGTCGACGCTGAAAAGGAACTCGACTCCCTGTTCGATTGCCCTCTCTATCAGCGGCGTCTGCCTCTCTTTCGGCAGTCTGCCGAACGCCATCATCACCTTGGCCGCTCCCCAGGCGCAGGGTAGCTTGTTGTTGGCCCCGCAGGCAAAACCGGGGCCGCATTTCCCCGAATACCAGCGCAACGGCGTGGATTTGTCTCCCATCGGAGCAACTCCCTCACCGGTTACCATCCTTGCCATCCATTCCCAGGCTTTATCCAGTCGCTCGTCTTCGTAGCCCAGGTCCATGAACGCCGTCAGCATATTACCGTGGATACAGTCGATTGTCTGCGAAGGCGTTCCGTTCATCGATATCTGCCCGTTGGGCGTCATCGCGTTATCGAGATAGCGGGTACAGGCTTTTTTGATTCTCGGGTCGGAATCGGCCGATGCCCCGAGTTGCCCGAGCAGTATCAGCGACCAGACGGAAGCGGTATATTTCGGCAGGTAGCTTCCCCCCGGTTTCTCCCAGTAGCCTTCCGGCTTCATCTCCTCGAGAATAGCCGCAATCGGCCCCTCCCGGTGGGCATTTTCCCGCGCCGGAGCAAGGTCGGTTTCCGTAGCGCCTGCCAGGTCGCGCAGGGCAAGATACCGGACGCCGCAGTCATCCGGCTCCAGCAGCCAATGGAGCAGACCTGTTTTCATCTTTTGTCTCCGATTGTTTTTTCGTTATCCTCTAACTACTAATTACCAATTACTAAATACTCAATTGCTCCGGTCGGGCAGTACAGCGCTGCGCAGGCGCCGCATTCGGTGCATTTTTCCGGGTCGATGATATACTGCGTTTTGGTTTCGTAAATGGCTCCGGACGGGCACTCGTCGAAACAGGCGCCGCACCGGATACAGTCTTCGGTTATTCGGTAAGCCACCGGCTGCTCCTTCTCCGTTTCGTTGATAGTATGCTCATAATCTTATACGCATCACCTGAAAAAGACAAGATGGTTTCTCATGTATATTTTGTCGCCGGTATGATACACTGGCGAAAACAGGAAAACGGCAGTATGGGGATGTATCTTCTGACAATCGGGGCGACCATGTTCCTCTGCGGCTATATCTGGATAGGTATCGTTGCCCTGAAAAACGACCCCGTCAACGGGAAATGGGCGTTCCTGAGCGGCATGTACCGGATAAACTACTGCAAGGCAAACTGGGACAAAATGAAATTCCCCTGCCTGTCTACCATTCTCGGTATGCTCCTCATCTTCATCGGCATCATACTTTGAACCCGTCGGATTACCGGATTGCCGTCAGTTTCACCCCTCGTTTCTCAGCGTAGTTCCTGACCATGCTGACGATGGTGTCTTCAGGCAGAATAATAGCGGATTCCGGTTCAGCCGTAAGAACGTGACCGTCCAGCCAGATAACGTCTTCGCCCTCCGGCAGTTTCGCCAGCACCGAAAGCAGTCGCTCGACCCCGGTAACTCTGATACTCATCAGCCCGTCCGTGGTACTCTCGTCAGCGAGAATCTCCTCCGGACTTTTATTCCGGTTCGTTCCCGTGATGAGCCGGAACTGCCATTCGCCGTTTTCCTGCCATGAGTACAGCTCCCAGCCCTTGAACGATTTGAAAAGTTCATCGATAAAAGTTGTCGGCAGCTCGTTGATTAGTTTTCCCGCGTCTTTCAGCGATTGCATGATGGCGGTATTGTTTCTCTCGTCTCTCCCGCTTGAAAATTCCGGTTCGGGATACCCCGTTTTTAATTGAATAACCGGCTCTGTTCCCACCATGGGTACACTAATGGTAATGCCGTCGAACGACTGCGAAGAATATGTTGCCCAGAATGCGCCCCAGTACACCGGCGCGCCGTCGAGGCAGACGAGGAACGATTTCCCGGTCGTGGGAACGGCCAGTCCGGAAATCCGGGCAAAGGCCTCTTCGGTAAGAACCATTTCATGGGTACCGGCATCGTAGGAAACGATATCATCGATTGCTGTCACCGGCTCGTCGGCCGGTTCCACATGACTCAGCATCTCCATCTGCGAAGGCGGAACATCCTCCTTCGTCAGGTAAATAGCGAAGCCTTCACCTTCATCAGCCGTAACTTCCTCTTCCGGAACAGCCGGTTTCGAACAACCGGTTATAAGCAGAGAGGCGGTGACAAGTAAAGCAAGCATTGCGGCAATCCCGCCGCGTTTTCCAGTAAACATGGTACGTAACTCCTTTGTCTGTTATAACGTAACAATTACCCGGTAGTTAGTATTATTTAGGAAATCCGCCGGAGATAAAGCCCTGAATTGTCGATGATCTGATAGACGACATGTCGTCATAGTGTTATACTGATGCATGGGGTGGGAAGATGGTTAAAAAAGCCAGGCTTGGACTCTACCTTGAAGATGAAAATATGAAAAGACAGGTAAAAATTGCCGCCGCCAGGCGCGGCCTGAGTGCGACTGCCTATTGCCTCCAGGCGATTGAAGAACGGTTGCGCCGGGATAATGAGATTGGTAACGATACCGGAAAAGCAGCCCTGTTATCGCGCATCGACCGCCTGAGCAAGGAGTTGGGACCGACAGATATGACCGCGGCTAAGCTTGTTGATGAAGGCCGACGGCGATGACACTCCCATCCGGCACGGGAAAACAGGTTGTCATCGATGCCTCGGTGGCGCTGAAGTGGCAGTTCGATGATGAGGAGTGTGTCTCACAGGCGCTGAAGCTCAGGGATGATTTCTTTCTTCGCGGTATTGTCAAGGTAATAGCGCCCCGGCTGATAGAGTATGAACTGGCGAACGGAATAGCCGTTGCCGTAAGACGAAAGAGGGTTCCTTCCGAAAAAGCCGTCGAGGCGATGAGTAATCTCATTGAACTGGGTATCGAAGTACGGGATGTCGAAACACTCTCATTTCTGACAACCGCTTTGCACTACGGTATTACTGCCTACGATGCTGCTTACGTTGCCCTTTCCCGGACCGAACAATGCGAACTCTGGACCGGAGACAAAGTCTTGTACCGGGCGGTAAACAGCGCACTACCCTCCGTAAAGTGGATTGGCGATTATTCCTGAAAGCGCTGAAAATAACCATCTCAAGTTTCTCCTTGCCTTTGGGTGAACCTTTTTCCTGTCATACGTTTCAATGTCATACGGAGTTTGCGGACTTCGATAACTTTGTCATTCCCGACCACCCACTGTATCATTCCCTTGCCACAATGTGTTATTCACGCGCAGGCGGGAATCTCGAACCTTCCATCCTCAGCCGGTTCATCATCCGGACATTATTCAAACTCTCCGTTATTCTGTCCATTCTCAGCCATTCATTTCATAGGTACTGAGTTGCATATTCCGTTCGTCATAACCCGTCTTGTCCGTATATTTTAGGCATCTGTACCATTTGTCCCAAATCTCATTTTCCGTTCGTTCTGAGTCTTCCTTCGTCCGTTCGTCCTGAGCTCGTCGAAGGATGAACGGAAAACTGTCTGTATATAGGTCATATTGTCATTACGAGGAACGAAGTGACGTGGTAATCTCGAACAATACAGTATCGGCACGAGCCATTTGTTTCCTCTAACTGCCAACTACCCACAATCACAATCACCTGCCTTGTCGTTCCCTACCACCCGTTGTGTCATTCCCGACGCTGTTCAGGAATCTTATGTCTTTCGATGCTGACATGTCAGCATCCAGTCCTGCGCAACACGTGACCGTTTTTATGAGTTTCACGGTCGACAGGCATTTATGTCCCGTATCAGCGAAGTGCAATCGGGATGAACCGAAGTAATCCCGATACATCAGGCGTTTGCTGCGATGGTATCATCGTAGCGGAGGCAGGAATCTGAAGTCTGATGACTCGGAAGGGTCGGACACGTCTGACGCTATGACCGCCAATGGCGCTCCGCTATTATATCACCAAGCATTACACAATGACGGTTATTACGGATTGATGGTAATGGGGAATTTCCAGGCATTGATAACGGCGAGGACTTTCGACATGCTTAACCCGGTTCCGTTCGAAGGCGGTACCTTCCACTTGTTGATGCACGCCAGCACGTATGATAAGTTCAGGGTGTCCGGTATAAGGCCTGAATCGCCTTTGAAATCAAGGGTATAGACTTCGTTAAAGCTGGTGATATTTACCACCATTACCTCGTCACGAAATCCGGTTTTATGGGCGTTGACGGTATGTTCGCTGCCGGTCGGTATCGTCAGTTCATAGGTACCGTCGAGGGCGCTTATTACCGGAGCGCTTCCCGTGCTGGAGAGTGTAACCCCGGGCAAAAGGTTGCCTGCGACATCGCGTATCTCACCCTGAACCTTGACTCCTTCGACGACCGTGACCTGGTTGTCGCCGGTAATCTCAGCAAAGAACGGCCCTGACTGTCCGACATAAAATTCAAGTTTTCCTGAGGGAATTTCAGCGGTACCGGTTCCGAATTGATACACGCCAGGCAATGCGCTCGCCGGTACGGTCACTTTATAGACCGCGGTAAAGGTTTGCCCGATAGCATAAAGCTCGCTCCACAGGTATTCCGTGGCGTTACCCGTAATTTCGTATTCCATGGCGGCGGGCATGCACCAGTCTTTGTCAGCCTGAACAGCCCAACCCGATGGCGCGAAATCGGTCAGGCCGATAGCATTGAAGATATCATGGGTTGCGGTGAACGTGACGGCGACGGCGAACGTCTCGCCTTTGCCGACAAAATCGGGTACCTCTCTCAGTACCTGGGGAGCTACCGGTGAGAGAGGTATAAACTGAGCGGTAATCAGGTAGTTACCGTCCATCGTGACCGTCGTAATGGCAGTATCCGGGTTCGCCAACCCTTGTGTATCGCCAGCCCAGCCGGTAAAGGTGTAACCGGTATCCGGTACGGCAACCAGAT
>CAZOGR010000057.1:0-8874 GCA_964579355.1 uncultured Dehalococcoidales bacterium
CGAGGGCGGGGTAGCGGACAATTAAAAACCGGACTGACTGAAATCGCGGTCCGGTTTGTTATCACTATTGTATTCCGGTATTGAGTTTGTTTTTCGGGATTGCCACGTCGTCCCGATTTTTATTGGTAGTAGCTGTTGTTAATCGGAACTCCTCGCAATGACGGTAAATGAGTATCAGACTGTGTTGTTATGTAATATCCGCATGGTATTCCTGGAGTGACTTGACGCCCGCTTTACCCTGCCGGTATTCCCTGATTCCCCTGACCGAAGCCATTGCCGCGGCGAGGGTGGTGATATACGGTATCTTGTACTTGATGGCGGCTTTCCGGATATAGGAATCGTCGTTCTGGCTGAGCTTGCCGCTGGGTGTATTAATGACAAGCTGGATATCACCGTTCATAATTGCGTCGACGATGTTCGGCCGGCCTTCCTGGAGTTTCAGAATCAGTTCCGTTTCAATGCCTTTTTCCATGAGGAATTCACGCGTGCCTGCAGTAGCTCTAATCCTGAAGCCGAGGGCAGAGAATTCCCTGGCAACCCGGAAAACGTCTTTCCGGTCGCTGGGCGATACCGTTATCAGCACCGTGCCTTCGAGGGGTAGTAACTGCTGGGCGGCGACTTCCGCCTTGAAAAATGCCTGCCCGAAGGAACCGGCAATGCCGAGTACCTCGCCGGTGGAGCGCATTTCCGGGCCGAGGAGCGGGTCGACTTCCGGGAACATGTTAAAGGGGAAGACTGCTTCCTTGACGCCGAAGTGAGGAATTTTCCTGTCTTTCAGGCCGATATCGGCAATTTTCTTGCCGAGCATCAGGCGGGTGGCGATGCGGGCCATCGAGACATTGCAGACCTTGGAGACGAGCGGCACCGTCCGGGAGGCGCGGGGATTGGCTTCGAGGACGTAGACGATGTCCTTACAAATGGCGTACTGCATGTTCATCAGGCCGACGACCTTCATTTCCCGGGCGATTTTCCGGGTGTAGGTGTTAATGGTCTCGATATGTTCCGGCGAAAGGCTGACCGGGGGAATGACGCAGGCCGAATCGCCGGAATGAATCCCGGCCAGTTCGATATGCTCCATAACCGCCGGGACGAAAGCTTCTCTGCCGTCCGAGACTGCATCGGCTTCCGTCTCAAGGGCATTTTCGAGGAACCGGTCGATAAGTATCGGCCGGTCGGGGGTGACATCGACAGCGGCGGCGACGTAGTTCGTCAGCATGTCCATGTCGTAAACGACCTCCATGCCCCGTCCGCCGAGTACGTACGAGGGCCGTACCATCAGGGGGAAGCCGATACGGGCGGCGATTTCCTTCGCCTGGTCGAGGTTGCTGGCCATGCCGGATTCGGACATGGGAATGCCGAGCCGGTCCATCATGGTGCGGAACCGGTCCCGGTCTTCGGCAAGGTCAATCGTTTCCACTGAGGTCCCGAGGATGGTCACCCCTTCTTCGGCGAGTTCGCCGGCGATGTTGAGGGGTGTCTGTCCGCCGAACTGGACGATGACACCTTCCGGTTTCTCTTTCTCGTAGATACTCAGCACGTCCTCGACGGTGAGCGGTTCGAAGTAGAGTTTATCCGAGGTGTCGTAGTCGGTCGAAACCGTTTCCGGGTTACAGTTGACCATGATGGTCTCGAAACCTTCGTCGCGGAGGGTGAAGGCGGCGTGGACGCAACAGTAATCGAACTCGATGCCCTGCCCGATTCGGTTCGGGCCGCCGCCGAGGACCATGACCTTGCGGCGGTTGCTGACCGAGGTGGTATCGGGGGCGTTATAGGTTGAATAGTAGTAGGCGGCGTTCTCCACGCCGCTGACGGGGACGGCGTCCCAGCTTTCGGCAAGACCGAGCGAGAGTCGCCGGTGGCGAATCTCCTTCTCCGGCAACCCGAGCAGTTTTGCCAAGTATTTATCGGCAAAGCCGTCTTTCTTGGCCCGGATGAAAAGGTCGTCGGGCAGGTTTTTCCCTTTGTACGAAAGGATTTCTTCTTCGAGTTCGACCAGTTCTTTCATCTGCCGAATGAACCATGTCTTGATACTCGTTCTGGTGTGGAGTTCATCGATGCCGGCGCCCTTGCGGAGGGCTTCGTACATAATGAATTGCCGTTCGCTGGTAGGAACGGAGACTTTATCCATCAGTTCGGCGAGCGAAAGCTTATTATAGTTATTGACGAAACCGAGTCCGTAGCGGTTTTTCTCCAGGGAGCGAATCGCTTTCTGGAAGGCTTCCTTATAGTTCTTGCCGATGCTCATCACTTCGCCGACGGCCCGCATCTGGGTACCGAGTTTATCTTCGGAACCTTTGAATTTTTCGAATGCCCAGCGGGCGAACTTGACGACCACGTAATCGCCCGACGGCCTGTATTTCTCAAGGGTGCCTTCTTTCCAGTACGGCAGTTCGTCGAGGGTCAATCCGGCGGCGAGTTTCGCCGAGATAAGGGCAATCGGGAAGCCGGTCGCCTTCGAGGCGAGGGCGGAGGAGCGGGAGGTTCTCGGGTTGATTTCGATGACGACCACCCTGTCCGTGACCGGGTCATGGGCGAACTGGACGTTCGTGCCGCCGATGACGCCGATATTTTCGACAATCCGGTACGAGTATTCCTGGAGGCGTTCCTGCAATTCTTCGGAGATGGTCAGCATCGGGGCGGTGCAGTAGGAATCGCCGGTATGTATCCCCATGGCGTCGACATTTTCGATGAAGCAGACGGTTATCATCTGATTTTTCGAATCGCGGACGACTTCCAGTTCGAGTTCCTCCCAGCCGAGGACCGATTCCTCAATCAGAATCTGGCCGATGAGGCTGGCGGCGATGCCCCGGGAGGCGATGATTCTCAGTTCTTCGACGTTGTAGACCAGCCCGCCGCCGGTGCCCCCCATGGTGTAGGCGGGGCGGACGACGACCGGATAGCCGAGTTCGGCGGCGATTTTTTCGGCGTCTTCGACGGTGTAGACGGCAGTGCTTTTCGGCACCTCGATACCGAGTTTGCCCATCGTATTTTTAAACTCGATGCGGTCCTCGCCCCGGACGATGGCGTCGAGTTCGACGCCGATAATTTTAACATTATACATATTGAGGACGCCGGCTTTGCCCAGTTCGGCGCTGAGGTTGAGACCGGTTTGCCCGCCGAGGTTCGGCAGGAGGGCGTCAGGGCGCTCTTTTTCGATAATTTTCGTGAGGGATTCAAGGTTCAGGGGTTCGATATAGGTGACATCCGCCATGCCCGGGTCGGTCATGATGGTAGCCGGGTTCGAATTGACGAGGACGATTTTATAGCCGAGTTCCCGAAGGGCTTTACAGGCCTGGGTACCGGAGTAGTCGAATTCGCATGCCTGGCCGATGATGATGGGGCCGGAACCGATAATGAGTACTTTCCTGATGTCGTCGCGTTTTGGCATAGGTATCCCTTTCTTTCGCGCATGGGGAACGGTGGAGGTTTTGGTTATAATAATACCTTTTCAGGGGTGGTTTTGCCAAGGGAGGGGGCGGTAGATTCAGGTGGTTTTTGATTATAGAGATAACTTCGCCTTCTGTTGACGAATGGCTCGTAACAACGATTCGTTTTTACGAGATTCACCGTCGACAGGTGAACCGTAGTAATCTATAAACAGGTACCAACAAACAGAATTCTTAACCATCAGCAGGCAAAATGATACCTTATCCCCCGGCGATGGGGGGAAGGAAGACGACGGTATCGCCGTCGGCGAGGGGGGATTCCATGTACCCTGTCAGGTAGTATTCCCGGCCGTTGATGAGGATACGGAGGCCGGTGATAGAATCGATTTGCTCCCGAAACTCTTTCCCGTGATTATCGGAGAGGTGCTCAACGAGGTCGGAGAGGCGGGAGCCGTCGGGCAGGACGGCTCCCGTTTTGCGTACTCCGGTAATCTCTCTCAAATTTCCGAAAAGGAGAATTTCACACGTTATCATCGGTCCTTATTTCAGGGTATAGCCGAGTCCCAGTTCTTCCAGTTTTTCTTTCGTCGGAATGCCGGTTTTAACATCCCAGCCGCGGGCGGTGTAGTAGTCATCGAGCATCTCGTCTTCCTCGAAGACGGTACCGGCTGACGGGCCGGCGGGCAGGGGTTCTTCCTTAATTCGTTTCGGGAAAGCATCGTCTTTCCTGCCGAAGCCTTCCCGGACGTTGAACATCCGCTCGAGGTTGGTGATTTTCTCGCCGATATTCCACAGGTAGGCAGGGTCTTCGAAATCCTTGATACCGGTAGCTCCGAGGAGCATCCTGCCGTAGACATCTTCCGCAAGCATGCCCATCGAGGGCATGAAGCTGCAAAGGATGCCTGTTTCGAGGAAAGCGGTCGAATCCTGGTTCCACTTCGTCAGGCTGCCTTTCTCTTTCGGCGAGAGGCGGTCGACGGCGCGGGGAATCGGCACCCCGAAGACTTCCTGCGGGGCGTAGCCGGTATTGTGGTCGGCGCCGATATTGGCGGTCAGCAGGTTGAGGCCGTGTGATTTCACCCCGCGGGGGTCATAGGCAGGCAGTTCGAGGCCTTTTACCTGGATGCCGTAATCTTCGGCACCTTTGCCGATACGGCGTCCGGCTTCCCGTGACCCTTCCGCCAGGAGAGCGCCGAACCCTTCCTTGTAAGCAATCATCCGGATAAGCTCGGGAACCGCATCGCTGTTACCGTAAACAAGTTCGAGTCCGCCGGTATCCTCTTTGGTAATGATGCCTTTTTCGTACAGTTCGTAGGCAAAACCGATGGTGCTGCCGGTTGAAATCGTGTCGAGACCGAGGTCGTCACAGAGTTTATCGGCAGCGATGGTCAGGCCGAGGTCGGCGTTTCTCATCGGACCGGTGAACGCCCAGATAGTTTCATATTCGGGGCCTTCCGTCCAGGCGCCGGCGTATTTACCGTGGTACATTCGGGCGATGCTGCCGCAGTGCACCATGCAGGAGTAGCACTGGGTTTTACGCACCAGCAGTTTCAGGTATTCGCTGCTTTCGATGTTTTCCCAGTTCGGGACGCTTCCCTCCCGGAAGTTTTTCGTGGGGAATATGCCCATGGCGTTGGTGGCTTCGGCAATCCATGTGCCCGAGTGCGAGAAAGTGGAGAACTGCGGATTTGCCTGGTAGCCGGCAATCTGTTCTCTGACGGCAGCGGAATAGGCGTCCTTATTGGCTACCTCCACCTTTTTACTGCCGCGAATGACGATTGCCTTCAGGTTCTTCGAGCCCATGACGGCCCCGCCGCCGCCGCGCCCGGCTGCCCGGCGGTCGCTGAAAATACCGGCGTACCTGACGCCCCGTTCGCCGGCCGGGCCGATACAGGCAATCCTCACGTTCGGATTGCGGAGTTCGTCACGAATGAGGGCATGGGTATCGTCGCAATCCAGCCCCCAGAGGTAGCCGGCGTCGCGGATTTCGTACTTGTCGTCGTTGACATAGAGATAGACCGGCGTTTCCGATTTTCCCCGGATGATAATCATATCGAGTCCGGCGAACTTGAGCTGAGCGCCGAAATTCCCGCCGCTGCTGCTCTTGAAGTAGCCGCCGGTCTGGGGCGATTTGAAAAATACCTTGTACCGGGAGAGCGACTGAGCGTTGGTTCCGGCCAGCGGGCCGGCGGTGAAAATCAGTTCGTTGTCTTCACCGAGAGGGTCGATACCCGGCTTCAGGTCATCGTAGAGATACTTGACGCCGAAACCCCGCCCGCCGATATAATCATGGATTATCTCGTCGCTGAGCGGCTCCTCCGTCATTTTCCGATTTGTCAGGTCGACCCTTAAGACTTTATTCTGGTAACCTCCTGTCATTGTATTGCCTCCTCTCTTATATCAATTACCTTTTTCAGGTAATTGTTGCCTCTCTTTCCGCCTCGGCGAAGATACCTGCTTCTCTCTCCATGAATTTCGCCCGGCCGTCCGTGTAGGAAGGCAGCACCCATTCCATTTCGTTCAGGTTGCGGGTGACCATCGGCAACTGCTGGTAGGGAATGGTGAAGAGTATCCGACCTTCTTCGAAGATGCCTTTCGCTTTTGCGCCGAAGGTAGTGCCGGTAATCATGAAGTTGGTTTTCCCGGTCTGGAAGGGGTAGATGTACATCCATGAGCAGCCGAGGGCGGGGGTGAATTTCGATTCTATGGGGTCGCCGGTCGAGTAGCTCAATGCCCGGAAGAGGATTTCGGCCTGGGATGTATCGGCCGCCAGCATCAGCAGGTCGGGTTCGAAGGTCAGCTTTTCGAGGGTTGAAAAGACGACGAATTTGACCAGACCCCGGTTAAAGGTGTGAACGTGGCGGTAAAGGGCATTGTTGGCGCGGGCTTCCTGGTAGATGCCGAATTTCGGGCCGATAAGGCCGCCTTCGACCGGCACGGACATCTCCTCCATGCCGAGGGCAACTTTACCGACACAGTTTTCGTTTTCCCTGGCGAAATAGAAGGGTTCGTTCCTTTTCCAGGCTTCGACAACCATTTCGCAGAAGGGCACGCTTGTCTCGATTTGCCGGATTCCTTCCGGCCTGGGAATCTGGAACTTGACTCCGACGGGTGGTTTTTCAAAATTGAACCGGTTGTAGACGGACAGGTCCTGGCTGAGGGCTTTCATAATTACCTCCCTGTTTTTGTTTGCCGTCAGGCTGACAGCTTCAGTTCGCCTTTTAAGTATTCATCCAGGAGGACGCCGGCCATATATTTCGCCGTATGGCGGATGACGCAGCCATCGGTGATGCCGAGAAACTCGGCGGTCATTTCCGGGCTGGTCAGGTCCCAGGCTTTTCCGAAATATTTCCGCATGACATCCTTGCAGAGAATCGAGCCGTACTTTTCATAGAAATGCGCTAAAAGAGAATCGCGGACGGAGGCACCGGCTTTATCGCCGAGAGCCGGGTCTTTCAGGTCGTTTTTCATCCCGAAAGCGAAACCCGAGGCCATGGTACTGCCTGAAACGGCTCCGCAGGTCCCTTCTCCGGTAAAGCAGCAGCCGGCGGTCAGCAGGCAGATGCCGTTGTAAAGCTTGTCCTGGAAATCCCGGGGGATTATCTCGAGGCCGCCCCAGCGGAGGGCATCGATAATGGCGTAAAAGGTAGTTTGCGCACAGCCCCCGTAGAGGGCTTCGTATTCGATGCCGAGTTGCTCGGCTTTGTCCATGATTTCTTCTTTCGATTTCGTCAGCGGCATTTCTTCCTCCTGGAGCGCTTCAAGGCAATCGTGCAGCGCATGCACAAAATGTAGTATTTTAATCATGTGATGTCAAGAGAGGGGTAGGATAATCTGAGCTGTTCGCCCTTCGACAAGCTCAGGCCGAACGGGAGAGAGATGTCCGCTAAAAACTATTATTCTTGACAATGTATTCCGGCCACTTCACAATAAGCATCTGAAACGTCATCTGAAAAAAACACCGCATGAAGGAGCTGCCTGATATGGAAAAAAGCGGAAAAACAGTGCCGGTTGCCAACGGGGCTGAAGCGTTCCTTGAAGTTCTCAATGAGAATAAGGTCGATTGTATTTTCATGAATGCCGGGACCTCGTCCGGCTCGTTCCAGGAGGCGCTGGCGAAGTACCAGGCGCTGGGCAGGAAAACGCCGAGGGTCATCACCAGTCTCCACGAGTTCGTAGCTCTCTCGGCTGCCCAGGGGTATTTCATGGTATCGGGCAGGCCGCAGGTGGTGCTGGTACATCTGGCGCTGGGAACGCTTCAGCTCGGCGGCGCCCTGCTCAATGCCCAGCGGGGGCGGCACGGGGTGGTGATTTGCGCGACGCGGGTTCCCTACGGTCGCGAGGGCAACAGAGCCGGCATGCCGGCGTTTCCCCTGCACTGGATTCATGAAGAGGCCGACCAGGCGGCGCCGGTACGCGATTACGTGAAATGGGAATACGAGTTGCGTTCGGTCGAAACCATCCGGGAAGTGACGCAGCGGGCGTTCCGGATTGCTTCGAGCCAGCCGAGCGGGCCGACCTACCTGGTGCTGCCGCAGGACATCCTCGGTGAAAAAATCAGGGAGATTTACCTGCCTCCGGTCGAACGGTACGGCACGGCCGTTATGCCGGGACTCGATTCGGAAACTGCGGAAAAAATCGTCGGTTACCTTATCGGAGCGGACAATCCCCTCATAATCACCGGGTATTCCGGGAGGAACCCGGAGGCGGTCGAACCGCTGGTACGGCTGGCGGAGCGACTCGGAGCGAGGGTGGTTTCCTCTCAACAATATGTCAACTTCCCTTCCGACCACTATCTGTTCGGCGGGTTCGGGGCGGAGAGGCTGTGCATGAATGCCGATGTCATTCTCACGGTCGATTGCGATGTTCCCTACGTTGCCGGAAGAACTGGAATCAACCCGGAAGCGAAGCTGATACACCTCGATATCGACCCGCTCAAGCTCGATTTTCCGATGTGGGGGTTCGCCGCCGATATCCTGGCCGCCGGCGATTCGGCGAAAACCCTGCCGCACATCACGTCGATGATTGAGGAAAAAGCTTCCGGTGAGGACAGGGAACGGTTCAGTCGGAGGTTAAGGAAGTATCAGGACGAATACAAAAAACAACCGGTGAAAAACTGGTCTGAGAAATCGGGCATGAGACCTATTTCTCCGGACTGGCTGTGCCATTGTGTCGATGAGGTTATCGGACAGGATGCGATAGTCGTCGAGGAAGCGGTGACGAATCGCGGCGCGGTGCTGGGGAATATCCGGCGCAGCGTGCCCGGGACGCTGTTCAATAACCAAGGTGCGAGCCTCGGCTGGGGGCTGGGGGCGGCGCTGGGAGCGAAGCTGGCGAAACCGGAGCAACTGGTGGTCAGCCTGGTCGGCGACGGGACGTTTATTTTCGGCAGTCCGGTGGCGACTTTCCAGGCGGCGAAGGCGTATGAAGCGCCGTTCCTCTGCGTAGTCTTCAATAACGGGAGATACAATGCTCCGAGGGCGGGCAT
>CAZOGR010000058.1:0-8866 GCA_964579355.1 uncultured Dehalococcoidales bacterium
CCTTGTCTGCTAGTCGAGGTAGCCCTGAGAATAGTAAAGAACCTCAGCGACCCATTTCCTGAGTTGGTCAAGGCGTTTAACAACGGTTTTCAGGAGAAAATCGGTAAAGATAACACAGATATTGGCATGGATATCGCATAATGATTGAAGGGCTTCCGCATCGATAACGAATACGGTCGCTTTTTCAACGACTACCGCCCGCGCGGTATAGATATATGGCTCCAGCGCAGCGGACCAACCGCACAGGCCGCCGGATACTTCCTGCCCGACAATTACCCTGTGGTCCTTAGCCGCCAGGATTTCGAAATTGATTCTGCCTGATTCGACAACGTAGACTTTTCTGCCGTACTCTCCTTCATTGAACAGTATCTGGTCTTTTTCAAAGGTCTCTTCTGTGCAAAGCCTGGCTATCTTTTCGCATTCTTCATTACCAAGCCCTTTGAAAATCTCAAGCCTCTTGACTCTTTCCTTTGTGATTGCTCCTGCCATTTTAGTTCCCTCCTTAGCCAGTAATATTTTGATTATTGCCAGTTGTAGAGGTGTTGTATATTCCCCTGTTCCGCGGGGTTATCTGTTTCACGAGACATATAGACCAAGCTCTCTCATGACCATGTCCACGACTATCGGGACGGCTTTTTGTACGTTGACTGTCAAAGTTTCGGTAACATAATCGACATTCCGGGCTGTTACCGCGAAGATGGTGACTTCTTCAGGTATCTCGCCGGGAAATATTCTGTTACCCAGCTTCAGGGTCGTTGCCAGATTGAGGTTATGCGAGGCGGCTCCGGTTCCTGTCAGCGGTTGTATGTCGTTCTGTGTCAACCGATGAATGGTTCCTGTTTCGGCTGATTCATCGAGTATGGCGTCAATGACGATTAAACGTTCGTAATGACGAATCACATCGAGCAGATTCACCCCGTCAATCGCCGTGTCCGTTACTTCGATGGTTGTATCCGATATCTTTGCCGCTAACTGCTGCGCGACATAAACGCCGACACCGTCATCACCAAGCAATGTATTACCTATTCCCAGAACGAGAGTCTTCATTTTCAGTTCCTTATCACTTCGAGGATAGCGCCATCTTTGTCTTTAATAACCACTTCCAGGGGCATGTGGCCGAGTGCGTGTGAAGAACAGGAAAGGCATGGGTCATAACAGCGGATGGCAACTTCGATACGATTCAGTATTCCTTCGGTAACATGCCCGTCTTTGATATACTCCCGGGCAACCTGGCGAACCGATTCGCTCATTGCCAGGTTATTGTGACCGGTCGAGACGATGAGATTGACTTTTTCTATCTTACCTGAAGCGTCTACCCAGTAATGATGAATTAGTGTGCCTCTCGGTGCTTCGATGATTCCGATTCCTTCCGGATTGCAGGTCTTCGAACCGGTTAAGAAATCGGTGTCGGTAATATGGTTGTCATTGAGGAGAACCTTGATTTCTTCAGCACAATTCAGCATCTCAATGAGTCTGGCATAGTGATAGAACATGGAACCTTCGGCAATACCGTAACTCAGGAGTCTTTTGAATTCTGTAAACTCCTGATTTGCTTTCGGAGTAGTGCAACCATCGGCAACATTTACCCTCCCGAGAGGCCCGACCCGGTACATGCCATCCGGATATGACATTTTTTTATAGTACGGAAATTTCAGATAACTCCAGTCCTCTACTTTTTCGGAGATGATTGACAGATAGTCTTTCGGGTCGGTAATCTCCTCGACGATAGCACCTTCTTTGTCTTTCATCCTCAACGTACCGTCGTAGTACTCAATGTTTCCTTTTTCGTCGACTAATCCGAGTGAACCGCTCGGAAAACTGGCGAAATTCTGCATTATCACGGGATGCCTGGCAGCGAAGCCTTTCACGATGGATAAAGCCAGTTCACAGACTGCGATAGCTTCGTCTGCTTCTCTTAAAAATTCTTCACGATGCGCTTCAGAAAATGCCCGTGTCATGCCGCCGGCTATTGCTGCCATCGGATGCACTTTTTTATCACCCATTGCCTGGATGATGCGCTGTCCGAAAGAACGGAGCCTGACGCCCTTGACCGCAATATCCGGTATTTCGTGAATGACGCCAACCACATTTCTGATGGCGGGCTCAGCATCGAAACCGAATACCAGCTCCGGGCTCGCCAGATAGAAGAAATGCAACGCATGGGATTGCACTAACTGGGCCATATGGAGAAGCTTTCTTAACTTTTTTGCGGTATCCGTAAGTTCGACTCCAAGAATCATATCTCCCGCCTTGGAGGAAGCCAGGTGATGACTTACCGGGCAGATACCGCATATTCTCTGAGTGATAAGTGACATTTCCCAGAAAGGGCGCCCTTCACAAAACTTCTCAAAACCCCGCACCTGAGTCACATGAAATTTGGCATCACTGACGTTTCCCTGTTCATCGAGATGAACGGTTACCTTGCCGTGGCCTTCAACCCTGGTAACCGGTTCAATAGTAATCTTTCGGCTCATTGTTTCCTCCTTGCCGCCTTAATCGAACTTCATCATTTCACCGGGCAATACCGGGATTCGTCCCTGCAGTAACTTCGAAAGCGCGTAGTGTATAGCTTCTGCTGAAGGAGGGCATCCCGGGACGTAGCAGTCAACTTTTACTACCTCATTTATCGGTTTTACTTTGATGAGCGGCGGCACTTCTTCAGATGACGGAATGATATCACCTTCACTGCTTTCAGTATGATAGTACCGGTTGAGCACGTCTTCGGTTTCATAAAGATTTCGCATACTGACAATACCTCCGAAAACAGCGCAGTCACCCCAGACCATGAGAATCTTGCAGTTAGCTCTTAAATCTTTCGCAACTTCTTCATCATGTTCATTACTGATAGCTCCTTCGATGATACCAACATCAACCGGCGTAAATATTTTAAAATCCGTGATTGGTGTCGCTTTCAGCTCTATCGAATCAAGTAAACCAATCAACTTTTCATCAAGGTCAAGAAATGACATATGACATCCCGCACAGGCGTCCAGCCAGGTTGAAGCAACGGTTACTTTCGCCATGATGAACCTCCTCGTTAACGTATTCTCATTCCTGATTCGGCCATTATTGATTTCAGGAATTCTGCATCCTGTTTAACGGTTATTGCAGGTGTTACTACAGACCTGGCCGTCACATTCCGGCCGTCAATCGTCGTGTAGCTGCCGGAACGTTCCGACCATATCGGAGATGGGATAACCACGTCTGCCTTCTCGGTAACGGGTGACGGGTAGCTGGCCTGCACCACCAGGTATCCCGCACCGTCAATCTGCTTCAGTAACTTTTCGTCTGCCATATCGTCACCGAGTAGCAGGTAGAAGCTTTCAGGTTTTCCCGTGATACCTTCGGCAAGTCCTTTATCCCAGGCACCCCGGCTGTTTGCCTCAATTTTAAGCAGCATGGATGCACTTTTCCCTTCAGCCAGGCTGACCAGCGTAGCAATACCTGAAACGGCGCTGGTATCACTTGAGAGAAGCTTGTCTCCATAAATAATGACTGCTTTACTTGCCTGGCTGTAGTCCCTTGCCAGCTCCTCTATGTCATCCCGTTTGACATGACACTGCTGAGCTACTGTATCGATATCCACAGATTCCAGTTCCCGTGCAAGGGAAGAATCTATTTCATGTTCGCTCCATCCTTTTGATACAATCGTTTTAATGACTCCTCTGATGAGTTGGCCTTCCGTTCCCTTTACCGGATTCATCCATAAATATGACCACCTTGGGAGTACATCGGCTTCTTCATTGATTACGGCCAGTTTTGCTTTAGATTTGTTGACAGTCCGGCGAATGACGGTACTGATAACGGGGTTTGTCATTTGTGGGTCAGCTCCGATTATAAGGATGTAATCGCCATCGGGAATATCGGCAATGGTGCTCTCATCGCCGAAAAGATTTCCATCCTTGTTCAAACAGGAAGAAATTGTGCGGAATATTTCGCCGTCAGTGGTATCGATTATTCCTCCACCCGGTTTTGTTTTGATAAAATCCCGGAAGGCATCAAGGGTTTCATGAGGTAGTCTCGAGGAAACAATACCCGCAGTCTCTTTCCCGGAGATATTTTCTACAATCGCCTTAACCGCTTCTTCATAGGTAGCCTCCTGAAGTATTCCCCGGTTGTTTCGAATGAGGGGAGTCATTATTCTTGACGGGACAGTTTCAAGTAACTCGAATCGGCCGATACGGCACAAACTTCCGTAAATGCTGCCGGTCAGTTCCGGAGCTTCAATCCGGACGATGTTATTATCTCTTACCAGGACACTGAGCTGGCAGCCGATGGAGCAACCGGGGCACGTCGTTGTGACCCTGGTACACGTGTCCACGGTCCCTCGGTAATAACTCAAACGAGTGGTAATAGCGCCGGTAGGACATGCTTGAATACAGGCTCCGCACAGCCGGCACGACGAATTCCCCAGTGACTGCTGGAGATCAGCAGTTACTTTCGTTTCCCAGCCCCGTTTACTGAATCCGAGGGTTTGGCTTGCCGCCACTTCATCGCAGGCCCTGACACAGCGTCCGCACAAGATACACCGGTTATGATCGACAATAAGAAATTCGCTGAGTGTATCGACGTCAGGCTCCGGGAATTTATAGGTGTACCTGACATGGTCCATCTGGTACCGGTAGGCGAGTTCCTGGAGTTCACAGTCGCCGCTTGCTTCACAGAACATGCAGTAATGATTGCGTTCCGTGAACAGGAGTTCAAGATTCTGCCGGCGGTATTTTTCCAGTTGTTCCGTGTTCGTTTTTACAATCAGGCCGTCACGAACCGGATAGGTACACGATGGTACCGGCCTTCTTTCCCCGGTAATCTCGACAATGCACATTCGGCAAGCTCCCACATCGGACAATCCCGGGAAATCGCAGAGACGTGGAACATCTATCCCGTTCGCCAGGCAGACATCCAGGACAGTCTCGTTTTCCTTCGCGGGATAATCAGTACCGTTAACTGAAATCGTGATGCTCATGTTATTCTTCAACCTCCAAATCGCATCTGAGGCATCTGGCTGCTTCTTCTCTGGCCTGCTCCTCGGAAAAAGTCAGCACTGCTTCTTCAAAAGAACGTTTTCTCCGTTCGACAGGAGCCTCCGGGTTGGGTTTTCGGTTTTTCGGTTTTAACTCTTCATCTGTTGGCATTGCCATTGAATACTGAACCGGTTTATCGCCAATCCGTTCGACGAGAGGTTGCGGTTCTTCTCCGTTCAGGTATCTTCGAATTGAAGAAGCAGCTCGTTGCCCTGCCGCAATAGCTTCGATAACCGTCTGAGGTAATGTCACGGTATCCCCGCCGGCGAAAACTCCTTCCCGGTTCGTCGCAAGGGTTCGCTTATCGACGACTATGGCGCCTCCATAACCTCTTTCCACCTTGTTTTTACCCAGGAATTCGGTTCCTGTGTATTGTCCGAGCGCTTCGATAACCATATCGACCTCGATGGAGAACTCAGTCCCTTTGATTGGATAGGGCTTTCGGCGTCCTCCTTCATCGAACTCTTTAAGTTCGGTTCGCACACACTCGATTTTTTCTACTTTGTTTTGTCCAAGTATCCGGTGCGGATTAGTCTGGGTATGGATAATTATGCCTTCTTCCTCAGCGGCTGTTATTTCTTCAATCTGGGCACCCATGTCCCGCCGGGTTCTGCGATAAAGAACATGAACTTCTTCGGCCCCTTTCCTCATCGCTATCCTTGCTGAATCGATAGCGGAGTTTCCACCACCGATAATTGCAACCTTTTTACCGGTTGTTACCGGAAGGCCAAGGTTTACCTTACTGAGGTAATGGATGGAATCGGTTACCCCGAGCAGGTCCTCCCCGGGATAGTTTCCTTTGATGCCGACGTGAGCGCCTATGGCCAGAAATACGGCATTATATCCATCATTCAACAGAGCGTCAATATCATCTACCGGCGAATTCACTTTGATATTTACCCCGAGTTCTTCAATCTGGGCTATTTCCTGAGCCAGTAATTTTTTCGGAAGCCGGTACTCGGGAATAGTAAGAGCAAGCATTCCGCCGGCAACCGGAGAAGCTTCGTAAATGGTGACATCGAAACCTTCACAAGCCAGATCCCAGGCGGCGGAAAGTCCTGCCGGCCCGGCGCCGACGATGGCTATCCTCTCTGTTCTCTTCGGTTTCATAACGGGGTTATAGGTAAAACCGGAGTTGAAAGCATAATCGGTGGCAAACCTTTTCAGTTCCCGGATTGCTATCGGATTGTCCTGTTTACCACGGTTGCACTTTGATTCGCATGGATGGGTACAGACACGCCCGCAGACAAGCGGCAGAGGGTTTCTCTGTTTTATCAGAGAATAGGCTTCATTATACCTGCCTTCCTTGATGAGAGCGCTGTAACCCGGAACATCGAGTCCTACCGGGCAGGTATGCTGACACGGGGATTTGAAGAGCGTCGTACAGACAGCCGCCGGGCATTTTTTATCGATGATATGAGCTTCGTATTCTTCGCGGAAATGACGCAGCGTAGACAGTACCGGATTCGGGCTTGTCTGCCCCAAACCACAGAGCGAGGAGCTTGAAATCATCTCTGCCAGTTCTTCGAGTACGGCCAGATTATCGAGGGTTGCGGTACCGTTACTGACTTGTGTTAAAATCTGCCGCATTTCAGGGATTCCGGCACGGCAGGGAGTACATTTCCCGCAAGACTCATCCTGGGTAAACTGAAGGAAATATTTCGCGATATCGACCATACAGTTGTCTTCGTCCATCACGACAAGCCCGCCCGAACCCATAATTGCTCCTAATGCGGTTACCGACTCATAATCTACCGGGGTATTGAGGTGCGAAACCGGTATTACCCCTCCTGACGGACCGCCGATCTGTACGGCTTTAAACTGCTTTCCTCCTGGTATACCTTCTCCGATATCGAAGATAATGTCCCCTATCGGCGTTCCCAGGGGGACCTCTACCAGGCCGGTATTATTTATCTTTCCGACGAGGCTGAAGGTTTTCGTTCCTCTGCTGGTTTCCGTTCCCGCGCTGATATACCAGTCTGCTCCTTTTTCAATAATCTGCGGTATGGTTGACCATGTCTCGACATTATTGATAGTAGTTGGCTTGCTGTAGAGGCCTCCGCCGACATTTGCCGGGAACGGCGGTCTCTGACGGGGATTGCCCCTTCGCCCTTCCAGAGACGCAAGCAGGGCAGTTTCTTCGCCGCAGACGAATGCTCCTGCTCCCGGAAATACGTCGAGAACAAATTCGAAGTCTGTTCCAAAGATATTTTTTCCCAGGAATCCAAACCGTTTCGCTTCTTCTATGGCATGTTTTATGGTCTCGATTGCCAGCGGATACTCAGCTCGTATGTAGGCGTAACCATGCTTGACATTGCCAATTGCATAGGCGCCAATCGTCATGCCTTCGATAATCGAGTGCGGATTGCCTTCGAGAACCGAGCGGTTCATATACGCTCCGGGGTCCCCTTCATCACCGTTACATACGACATATTTTTCATCGGATACGGCGCTTCTGACGAATTGCCATTTCCTTGCCGTAGGGAAACCCGCGCCGCCGCGTCCCCTGATTCCTGATTTTCCGACTTCTTCAAGAACTTCATCCGGAGTCATTTGTGTAAGGGCTTTTGCCAGGCCCTGGTAACCGCCTCTGCCGATATATTCTTCGATACTCCAGGGGTTGATAAAACCATTATTGTGGAGGACCCGTCTTTCCTGATGAAGGTAAAACGTGATATCCCCGTACGTTGAAATCGCTTCATGAGTATTGGGGTCATGGTAGAGAAGTCTTTCGATGATTTTTCCGTTCTGAATATGATGTTCGATAATTTCCGGAACATCCTCAACCTGAATTCGGGTATAAAGAATGTCTCCCGGGTTGATTATTACGATAGGTCCCATTTCGCAAAGACCATGACATCCGGTAGGAATCATTCTGACATGGTCGCCAAGGCCTTTTTCCTTGAGAAGCTCGATAAATGTGTCATTTACCTTTTTCCCACCCGAACCGTTACAGCCGCTACCCCGGCATACGCGGATGTTTATTTCTTTTATCGAATTAAGATGATGTATATCCCGGTCCTGCCGTATTTCGAAGGTCGGCTCGACGGCTCTCCTGAGATTATCGAGTTCAGCTAATGATGAAATTCGCATCCTTGCCATTCCTCCTATTCATACAAATTCAAAATATCGGCTATTTGACCTGGCTTTACTTTCCCGTGAACTTCACCGTCAATGGCAATAACCGGAGAAAGGCCGCAGGCCCCGAGACAGTACACCGGTTCCAGGGAAAATCTGCCATCTTCAGTAATACCGTCTGGAATGAGATTCCAGTCCTGTTTCAGTTTCTTGAAAATTTTCTCGGCACCTTTTACATAACAGCTTGTCCCCTTGCATACCTGGATTACGTGCCTTCCTTTCGGGACAGTCGAGAAGAAGCTGTAAAAGCTGACAATGCCGGAGACTTCGCTTGGCGGGATTTTCATCTCTTCCGAGATGATTCTCATCACCTGTAACGGCAGGTAGCCATAAACGTGCTGGGCACTCTGAAGAATGCGAATAATCGCCCCGTTTGTTTCCCGGTGCTCGTCGATGATTTCCTTTATTGTTTTTCTGACTTCCTTTTCATCACCGATTATGCCGGTCCTGATGGCTGTTTCAATTGAATGCATCGCGACTCTCCTGTGTATTATTTCCCCTTGACGAGTGTATCTGGATATGAAGCATCATTCAGAGTCTTCAACGATTTACCGGAATAAATGGCATTTCCGGTATGACTTATGAAAATGCTTAAAAAAGAAAATGGATACAGTAACCCCCTGAAAAGTTACTGTATGGGAAGAATAATAAAAAAGGGCGCTACAAACCGCCATGCTATTCGGCAGCTATAGCACCCTCAGCAG
>CAZOGR010000059.1:0-5974 GCA_964579355.1 uncultured Dehalococcoidales bacterium
GCAATATTGACTATCCTGCCCCAGTTTTTCTTGACCATATCTTCCCAGACTTCTCTTATCCAGTACCACGGGCCGTCAAGGTCAATTGCCAGCAGGTTCTTCCAGTCTTCGATTGTCGTTTTTTGGATACGCCCGCCTCCCCGAAGGAGAGCGGCATTATTGACCAGAATATCAGCCGGCCCAAGTTTTTCCACAATCTGTTTGTAACCTGCCACAACCTCTTCATATTTACTCTGGTCGGCTTTAAAAGCAACTGCTTTTCCTCCCATTTCATTGATGTCCTTGGCGATTTCCTGAGCGCCTTCGAAATTAACATCGACGCAGGCGATATTGGCGCCTTCTTTTGCCAGCGTTTTGGCAATGACATCTCCCATTGCCCCTTTTCTTCCGGTGCCGGTCACGATGGCAACCTTACCTTTAATACCGTAATCCATAATCCTTTCCCTCCTTTATTATTGACTATACCCTTTCCGGTATAGTTCGATTTTCAGGAAATTCATTCGGTGTCAGGTATCCCTGATTGTACAAAACGATAATTACTGCGATATCTTATATGTATATCCTATGCGTTATAACCGATTATTGTATGAATCCCTAACTGATTTGTCAAATTTTCAGCAAAAACTGCCATCGTTCATTATCCGTGAAAATATGCATAACCTGATTATGTCTTTCGGTAATTTGATATAATAGCGAAAAACGTCTAAAGTAAAACATGGTTACAGCAAAAAACATGTTGCTGTGTGACAACTTTTTTAACAGGAGATTGTAGTAATGGATGATGCATCGTTTACCGACATGGAGCACACGATTTGGATATTACTGTCTCAAACGAGAGATACGATGCTGAGAGTCAGAGATAACGAGCTAAGTAATCGCGGGTTAACCGCTGTGGAAGCCGGAGCACTGCATATCATTCATATCATCGGTGACAAGGCAACACCAGCCACAATATCAAAAAGCATGCTGCGGCAGCACCATTCGGTTACGGCCTTATTAAAGAGAATGGAAGCAAAGGGACTGATAAAGAGAACGAAAAGCAGCAACAGGAAAAATACCTGGAAAATCGGTCTGACTGATAAAGGAAAAGAAGCGTACAAAAACTCCAATGTCGGCAGTTCTCTCTACGAAATGATGTCTATCCTGACAGAGGATGAGAAAAATCAGTTAAAGGAAACCCTCACCAAGTTGCGAAATAAAGCCTTTGCTTATGAGCAAATGCTTCAGGTACAGCTTCCGTCCTTCCCATAAAAAGGAATCTCACAATTCTGTTTGTTTCAGGTTCGAAGATATTTCGAGTCGACCATCGGTGAGTGTCCGGATTTCTTCCGCCGTCCACCCCGGAGCAATTTCCAGTAACAGCAAGCCTTTTTTATCCCCTTTTTCTCCTTTTACCTCGATAACCGCTAAATCAGTTACTATTAAATCTACCAGTTGCGGAGCTCCGGTAAGAGGCAGCGTTAATTCTCTGACTATCTTCGAATTCCCGTGTTTGTCCAGGTGAGTTAAAGCTGCAATACATTTTTTCGGTCCTGTCGCAAGCTCGAATGAACCGCCTATTGCGATTCCTGAATTAATCGGTGGAGAAACGAGTGACCAGTTGGCGAGGTCTCCGCGTTCGGATACTTGAAACGCTCCGATAACACCGGCATCGATATGGTGGCCTCTCAACATTCCGAGGGCTTCACTGAAATCGAATATTGCCATCCCGGGTCGTTCTCTTACCCACTGAATTGATGAATTATGCACCGCCATATCCATTTCCCGCCATTCATCGGTAGTATAGGCAGCGCCATAGCCGAGGATTCCGTTCTCTCCGTGCCAGTATATATCTACCCCTGAAGGAACATAATTTCCAACAAGCCCCGGTATACCGCGTCCCAGATTAACGATATCCCCGTCTTTGAATTCTTTCGCTACCCGCATGGCTATTGTCTCAATATCGAGTTTTTCTTTCCGGTACTTTTCAAAAAGTTTCATTCGGGTTTCATTCATTATGCTCTCCTTTCGGAAACTGCCAATCAAAATCAGTATCAGGATTCTTTAGAACCGAACTGCCTTTCCTTCATCATTTCATCCCATTCCGGACTACCTTTACCTCCCTTCGGTATGAGAACAATCCGGTCAACGTACAAATGAGGAGTATGTATATGGTCCGGGTCCAGTTCGCCCGGTTCAACAATCTCGGTTACCTCGGCGATGGTGACCCTGGAAGCCCGGGCGACAAGCGGGTTGTGAAGCCTCTGCAATCTCCGGTATACGAGATTTCCCAGTTTATCAGCTTTCCATGCTTTGACAAACCCGAAATCGGGAATAAGCGGTTTTTCAATAAGGTATTTCCTGCCTTCGATTTCACAGGTACTGTAATATTTCTCGAGAAAAGTTCCGACGCTGACCGGTGTGAGAATACCTCCGTAGCCATTGGCAGCCGCTTCCAGTCTCGTACAGAGAGCGCCAAATGTCGTCGGCACCACTTCGACATTTTCGATTGCTTCTCTAAACATTCTTGTTTCATCATCGCTGTTCGAATACACATTACTGGTAAAGCCGGTGAATATTTTACTGATTTTCCCCGGCTGAAGCAGGCAATGGCTTGGTCCGAAAGAAGTATACGGACTTTCTTCTTCCGTAACATCTTTGACCGGCATCACCATATTGCCGACAATCGTCAGATTTTTTACTTCTTTTTTGTAGAGCGCCTCCCAAAGATTCATAGCCTGACTGGTATTCCCGAAGGTGGAAAAAGCGATTATTGCTCCGTCAAAAACATCCGCCGTCGCTTCTTCGAAGCTGGTAAAAACTTTGTTTTTCATCGCAGCGAAACCTCTCTCCGATTTTCCTTTTCCTGTAAACAGCAAAGACCGTTTTATGCCGGGTAATTTTTCATACCGTATAGTACCGAGCCCGCGCAGCATCTAAACAGATGTCTTGCAATTTCCTCGAATATTAACGTATTATATCGTAATCAATAGACGTATACGATATCGTATTGTCTATTTTTTTCGAACAATCTGCAACGGAGGAAATCTAATGAGTTCACGATACGATAAAATTGCCCTTTTTATGAATGAATATGTTAAGGCTTACAGCGAATTCGGTCAAGTTGCGGAAACCCATAGTGTCATGGATAGATTCTATGCCCCGGAACTGTCGTTCGATGACATGGTATCCAGCCGTGAGCAGTGGTACGAAACCTGTCTCAGCCACACCGGCATTCAGGATAAGTTAACACTGGAACACCTGGTTATCGATGAGAAGCAGGACGAAGTCGGTGCCTTACTGACCGCCCAGGCAATCAACCGGGCAACCGGAGAAGTCCTTCTGACGATTAAAATGAACACGTTGTATAACCTGACAACAAATGAAAATGGTGAATTCAGGATTGTTAAGGCACGGGTATTCCTTGAAACCAACCCTCAAAAGGCATCGAAACTTTGCCGGATATACGGGATGGAATTCACGGAGTAACGAAGAATTACCGTAAGGAAGGAGAGAGTTATGACAAGCAATAAAGTCACGGTATTGAACCCTCTGGGGGTTGCACCTCCGATACATTTTATTCCCCTTGCTTCCCGCCTTGAGACCCTGAAGGGGAAAACAATTTTTATCGTTGATATGATGTTCCCCCGGACTCAACAGTTTTTCGAAGAAATGCAGAAGCTTCTCTCCGAAAAGTACCCCGACACAAAGTTCGAACTCAGGCACAAGACAGGTTCATATTTCAATAACGACCCGGAACTGTGGGCTGAAATCAAACAAAACGGGCATGGTGTCATCATGGGTATCGGCCAATTGGATACCTGCTCGCCCTCGGTCATCATTTTCTGCTCTATCCTGGAGAGTATGGGATTACCCACAGCGCCTGTCATTACCCAGGCGTTTCCGGAACTAACCAGGAAATTTGCCTGGAAGAAAGGGATACCGGGGTTACGGTTCACGTTCGTACCCCACCCCTTTGCTAACAGGACGATTGAAGTACACCGGAACTATCTTAACGGTAACGACCCGATTAACCACAGGCCGGTAATCACGGGACTGATTGATGCTCTGACACGACCGACCACAGAAGAAGAAAAGAAAACCGGAACGATAGACAGACGGGCAACCAAGCTGCTGGAACCTGATACTTCTGAGAATCTGGAAAAGCTGTTTCTTGAAAACGGCTGGACGGATGGTCTCCCGATTACTCTTCCCACTGAGGAACGAGTCGCCGAGATGCTCAGGGGAACAAGCCACAGACCCGATGAAGTAATTGGGAAAATGCAGCCAATTCCTCCGAACGAAACCTGGGAGAGCTCGCTGCACAGACTTAGCTCAAGCCCTGAAGGCAAAGAAACGGAAGCGCTCGTTATCATGCAACCGTCTCCTCCCCATGAAGCCTGGGAATATACCGTCGAGCATGTTGCCGTCAACGCCGTCATGGCAGGAGCAAAGAAAGAGCACCTGCCCGTGATACTGGCAATTGCTTCAACCGGTGTTACCTCCTTATTCAGTTCTGCAACCTCCATGTGCCGGATGGTTGTTGCCAACGGGCCGATAGGTAAAGAGATACACATGAATTCCGGGCTGGGCGCCCTCGGGCCGTTTAATCAGGCAAACGCCGTTATCGGAAGAGCCTGGACGTTTATCTCCAAGAACCTCGGCGGTTCGATACTCGGTGAATCGTACCTCGGCGATTTAGGCAATAACACCAACTATAACAACCTTTGTTGTGCGGAGAACGAAGATGCTCTGCCCGAAGGTTGGGCGCCCCTCCATGTCCAGAAAGGCTTCAAAGCGGAAGAAAGCGTTATCAGCATCCTCGGCGGATGGAGTCTTCTTAACTACGCCGCCTACAAACCCCACCCGCACCACGAAATCATGGCGAACCAACTGGTCAGCTTCGAAACCAGTGGAGCCGGAACACATCATACCCTTAACCTGAATCCCGGTACGCAGGCAATGTTCCTGGTAAGCCCGATTACCGCAAATGATATAAAAAATGAAGGATTTGACAGCAAAGAGCAAATCGGACAGTGGATAAAGGAGCATGCCCGCATGTCTGCCTGGACGTACTGGGCAGCCATGCCGGCTCATCTGGAAGCGGCAAAAGCAGGGGTTGAGCCGTATGCAACCTGGCTGAAACTTCCGCCGGAAGGGAAAACGGATTACCCCTTACTCTCGGGCAACGCACCGGTGGAGATGCTGGTCATCGGCGGAGGAACGGACGCGTTCTGGATGGCCGGCGATTTCCGTTGCATGGCAAACGTCTCGGTGGACAGGTGGAGATAAGTCCTCCCTTCATTACCCCGGGGAAAAAAACGAAACGAAATGTTATCGGACAAAAGGAGTAAAATATGGCTTTAGAATTCACCAAAGCAGAAGCGAAACAATGGGCGAAGAAAAACCTGAAAGGACTCGAGGGTGTTATCCATGCCTCGTATACCCCTGACCTTTCAGGACTGGACGAGGAAGGTATCAGGTGGGATGTCAACTACCTGATTGCCAACAAACTGAGCTGCATCCTGTGCGCTGTCGAAGCCAGCGCGATGACCTTCGAAGAACGGAAACAGTTCGTAGAAATAGTCTGCGACGAAGCAAAAGGAAAGATTCACGTCTCGATGACCATCCTCCAGAATACCGTCGAAGAAGACCTTGAAATGCTGGCACATTTCGAGAAAGTGGGCGGCACGTTTGCGTTAATCGGCCATCCCGTTCAGTTTTATCCTCATTCCGAGGATGAACTGTACCGGCAGTATAAGATGATGTGTGACGCCACAAATCTGCCGGTTAATTTCTACGCCGGCAGGCTCCATGTCAAACACATGCATCCGAGTTATTTCCCGTTAACCGTGCTTGATAAAATCGCCGATATCCCGAACGTTGTGGGAATGAAACTATGCGGCGGCGGTCCTATCGGTTTCATGTTCGAGGCTTTCCGGCTCGTCGGAGACAGAATACTGGTTAACGACCCGGTACAGGTGAACTGGCCTAT
>CAZOGR010000059.1:6074-8630 GCA_964579355.1 uncultured Dehalococcoidales bacterium
ATGGTTCGGCAGCCAATGGGGCAGCGGATATATGACTACCAGAAAGACGGTGTCAGGGCTCGCCTGAGAGGCCTTGGCGTTCCGCTTCGCGAAAATGAAGAGGAATTCTTTGTCGGCAGGGTGAATTACGCCAAAGGCGCACGGCTGAAGCGATACTAGTCAACAATACAATACGTAAAAACGGTTTTTATCAGGAGAAGATTATGGCTTTAGAATTTACTAAATCAGAAGCGAAAGAATGGGCAAGGAAGAACTACCATGGGCTTGACGGCACTATCGCCCCTTCGTTTACGCCGGACTTATCGGACCTCGATGAAGAAGGTATCAGGTGGGACGTCCAGCACAATATCCGTAAAGGAATGTTCAGCATTCTCTGCGAAACGATGATTGGCGTCATGAGCTTCGAGGAACGGAAACGATTCATGGAAATCGTCTGCGACGAAGCGAAGGGTAAGATACTCGTCTCGGTAACGACCGGTATTGACGATGTCGAACAGGATATCGCCTTACTGCAACATTTCGAGAAAGTCGGCGGCACTCATACGCTTTTCGGCTATCCCGGTAATTTCTTTGCAAAGAACGAAGAAGATATTTACCAGATAACAAAAAAAATATGCGACTCGGTCAATCTGTGTATCGATATGTGGCCTAAACCGTTGTTCGGCTTCGGCCAGTTCCATCCGAGTGATTTCAATCCGCACCTGTTCGCCCGTATCGCAGAGATTCCGAATGTCGTCGCAGCCAAGATATACATCGCTGACGGCTTCGGCAAGATGGCCCATATCCATCACCTGGTCGGCGACCAGATACTTCAGCAGTCAGGCGAGCCGGAGGAATGGCCGATAACGATACCGAAATTCGGTCAGCAGTGGGCCGGCCCCGGTAAATACGTTATCTATGATTCGGAAGATACCACCGATACCCGTATCGTTAAATTGTTCAACCTGTTCAGAGACGGTAAGTTCGATGAAGCCATGGACCTCTACTGGGAGCTTTCGCCCGTTCACATGAAGGCAATGAAAATCGGCCTCTACCAGAGCGGCGGCGGCTACACCGGCATCAAGTACATGGACTGGCTCTGCGGCGGTAACGGTGGTATGTTCAGGCAGCCGGGCGGCAGATTGCCCGCCCAGGCTATGCAGGCTATGAGAGCAGGTATTAAAGCCATTGGTGTTACGCCTCGGGAAGATGACGAGGAATTCTATGTCGGCAGGGTGAACTACGCCAAAGGAATCAGGTCAAGAAGATAATCCCTGAGTAAAAGCAAAGCTGAACAATACGCAACCGGGGAGTTCGAATCATCGTACTTCCCGGTTGCCTCAAGGAGAATACCCATGAGCTTCATGAACGTTGACGAATTCGTTAAAGGTTCGATAGACATGCACCTGCACCCCGGCATTGCCGGAGGCATGAGCAGGGTCGATGTGATGGAAGCTGCCGGACAGGCGCAGCAGGCAGGAATGAAAGCGCTCGTTTATAAGAGCCATAACTTTTCCGCTGCAATGGCGGCACAGGTAGACAGTATGTTTCCGGACATAAAAATAGTCGGCAGCATTTGTCTCGATTACGAAATCGGCGGCATCAACATTCATGCTGTCGATAACGCCGTCATGCTCGGCGCAAAAGTCGTCTGGATGCCCACATTCTCTTCATCGAACTCTATTAATATGATGAGGAAACAGGGGTTTCCGATGAGAGGCGAAGGATTTTCGATTATCGATGGGTCAGGTAATCTGTTACCTGAACTACTGCCGATTCTCGCGATAATCAAAGAAAAAGACATGGTACTGGCGACCGGCCATATCTCACCGAAGGAAATTTTCGCCGTTGAAAAAGCAGCCCGGGAAATCGGCATCAGGAAAATCGTTATCACCCATCCGACAGACAGGGAATTCATGGAAGAAGTGTTAACCCTGGAAGAAATGCAGCAACTGGCAAAGGCCGGTGCCTTCATGGAATTCACGATTATCGGCATACTGCCGAATGAATTCTGCCATGACCCGGCGGAGCGGGCACAGATTATCAAGTCAATCGGCGCCGAGCACTGCATCCTCAGTACCGACCTCGGCCAGCCGCAGAACCCAACCCCGGTCGAAGGAATGAGGTTATTTATCGCAACTATGCTCCATCACGGCATTACTCCTGAGGAGATAGAACTGATGGTGAAAACAAATCCGGCCCGGTTGCTGGACCTGAACTGAAATACCATCGATTTCTGAAAACAGGAGAGTGACAAGTGAAGAGTGAGAAAGAATGGTCCGAAATGTCCTGGCAGGAAAAACGGGAGGAACGTTTTAAGAAATGGCTTGCCGCCGATGGGATTTCCTTCAGCAGCCCGGAAGCGAAAAAGAAATACAAAGAACGCGCCACCCGCATGATAAAGGCGATAAAAATGGAGATACCGGACCGTGTGCCGGTTCACCTCACCAGCGGCGGTATCATCGCCTATAACGCCGGATACACCCTTAAGGATGTCATATACGATTACTCTAAAATAATGCCTGCCTGGGAAAAATGGCTCGAAGATTACGACCAGGATTCGAACGACACCCCCGG
>CAZOGR010000060.1:0-8582 GCA_964579355.1 uncultured Dehalococcoidales bacterium
ATCATCGCCGGAACGGTATTCCTTGCTATCGGCATAATCGGTATCGTTATCCCGGTTCTGCCGACCACCCCGTTTCTGCTCCTGACCGCAATCTGCTATACCCGCGGCTCGGCGAGGCTTTACGCCGCTTTGCTGAAAAACCGGCTCTGCGGAAGCTATCTCAGGAATTACCTCGAAAGCAAAGGCATGTCCCGGCGGGCGAAAATCTGGACAATCGCTTTCCTCCTGATATCGTTGTTAAGTACCGCCCTGTTTCTTACCGAAAGCACGACGGTCAGAATAATTCTGGGGCTTGTCCTGGCAGGCGTGACGATTCATATTCTGACCATTCGTACCCTGCGGAAAAAACTCGGCGTACCGAAAACATATCGGTAATACCAGGGCCGGAGGAGTAAATCCTCCGGCCCTTTTTCCCGGTCAGGCTGTTCCAGCCCGTAGACTAATATCCCATCGACCTTTTAAGATCGGTGTCTATCCAGACATATTTCGCCCATCTGAATTCGTCGCACACGCCCGGGCTGTATTCACCGTGGTAATTCTTCAGCCAGGGCCACCAGACGGTGTGGACATACGGTACCGGCGACTGAATCGCCCAGCACTGTTCGATGACGTAGGGCATCAAATCTTTGAAAACCCTGTCGACTTCTGACTGGTTGCCGATGGCGAAGGCTTCCCACATCTTGTCTTTCGCTTCGTTGACCCTTGGGTCATCGACGAAGCTGAGATTCGCGCCGACCGAAGTTCCCCGGATGGCCAGCATTCTGACATAGGTTCCGGAACTCGGCTGGAGGCCATAAAGGAAATCAGGGAAGGTCCGGCTTGCCCAGTAACTGTTGTAAGCACCGGTTTCGACGGGTTCGATTTCAAGAGTGACGCCGATTTGGTCCCACATCGCGGCCACGATGGAAAGATAATCGACCGCCGGGTTGGTGCAGATGATGCTGGTCTTGAAACCGCTGGGATACCCCGCTTCGGTAAGCAGTTCTTTTGCCCGTGTCGGGTTATACGTAAATAGTTCCCGCACTGACTGGGGAGCCTCATCGAGCGTCAGGTAGGCATTGGCCAGTTCGGGTTCAGGGGTAATCGGGAACGACGGCAGTTCGGCTTTTCCGTGGTACAGGTCGTCGATGATTGACTGGTAATCGATTGCCATCGTCAGCGCCTGGCGGACCTTCAGATTGCTGAAAGGACTCTCGGTTTTCTGGATGTTACCGGCAATCGATGACGCTGCCGCCGGAATATACTGCGCAACAATCAGCTCCGGCGCATGAGCGGTAATACTTTCGAGAGCGTCGATGGAAATGTTGAACTGTACGTCTATCTGTCCGGTCCGAATTGCCGATTCGACCGTTGAAGCATCGGCGATTATCATGTACTTGACGTTCTCAACGTAAGGTAGCTGGTTCCCCTTCCCCGGTCCGACCGGGTCGAGCTGCCAGTAATTCGGATTCCGTTTGAATGAAATGACCGAACTCCTGACGTAGTCGGTAATCATGTACGGTCCGGTGCCGACGCTGTTCTGCCACTCGGTGTGGCCGCCGTACTTTTCAATTACTTCCGGCGGGTACAGGGCATTCCAGTCGACGAGGTACGAGGCTGCCCAAATCGATTCGCTGGGAGGGAATTTGACACTGACGGTCGAGGAATCGACCAGTTCCACTTCAAGGTTCTGCATCATGACGGGAGCGGAACGGGCGATTTGCGAATTCTCTCCGGTTTTCCATCGGTTAATGTTCCAGACGACATCCTGGGCGGTCAGTTGCCGGCCATTGACCAGCTTGCTGGCTTCACTGTTCGGGTTCACGCTGTAGTGAATGCCCTGGCGAATCTTGAACACCAGGTGTCCGGGTTCAACTATCTCAAAACTTTCCGCGATAGCCCCGGCTTTACTGTCCCAGCGATAGACGTCATTGGTTCTCCAACTGAACTCCCCGGTGCCGGCGGGGCCTTTCGCCCAGTCACCTTCGAGCAGGGTGTCATGGGTAATGTGTCCGGCGACATCCCAGTAGGCGGGAGCGGTCAGAGAATCGAAACCCATGATATCGAGGCCGTAGACAACGGAGAGCGTTCCGCCATACTCCGGTTCATCGGTCGATACCGGTATTTTTTCCTCGATATCGGGAGTTGTCGTGGTCCCGGTGGTGGTTTCTTTAACAACTACCTTTTCGGTCCCGGTATCGGTGTTTTTCGTGGTGGTATCTGATGTGTCGCTGGTGCAGGAGGCTGCTACCAGGGACAGAACCATCAGGCAACTTACCGCCAGCCATACCAATCTCTTTGCCATAAATGAATACACCTCCATTTTACTATTCAGCAGGGAACCTGCTGTCGATGACGGAAGGCCTTGCCTCTTATCTCGAAATTCCACCTCCTTTCGCTGTTTCGCGAAGCTGGATGGATTAATGAAGGTTTTCCGGAGACACGGACACGGCATCCTCTATAGACGTTCTGTTCGATACTCCGGATTCCGGTTCCTGAAACAGCTCTGTTCATTCAACCATCGGGTTAATGGAGACGATGCAATTATGAAAGCCAATCAATAAAAAAAGGCATCAGAACCCGATTTCAGGATTTCTCATGCCTTTCAATTACCATTTTCACCTCCCGGTCAGGAGAGAAGACGGAGGATACGTGTATTATTTCGTTGATTAGTGTGAAGATTATAGAACAAATGGTTGTTTATTGTCAAATATTTTCACCATTTCGAAGCTCCGTTTACCAGCCTTCATCAGATAGATTATGCGCTAAAAAGAGAGAAAATGTGAGATTATATATACATAGAATGGTGGTAAACAGCCTTATATTCCGCTCTGTCAAGGACAATCCGTTTGACACCGGATGGTATTCGGAGGCATAATCGTGATGCCTCAGGTGGTCCGGGTAGTGTAGACAAATCACCGAAGTGGCAGCTTAACAGGTATTGCGAAAGAGAACGAAAGTTACCGTAAGGAAACGGAAGTTATTTAGTAGCAGCTGCTGTTAAGCGGTCGGAGAGTGGTAAGTCGGGATAACTACAAAGATTGCCTGAGGTGTTTCTTTTTCCAAAAGCAGATTACTCCGAAGGGTACTTTTTCTCTATTTGGGCAATTCCGATAAAGGGCAGGTTGCGGTATTCCTCACGGTAGTCGAGGCCGTAGCCGACGACGAACTTGTCCGGCACCTCGAATCCGATATAATCCAGTTTGATATCCGCCAGCCTTCGTGCCCGCCGGTTAAGCAGGGTACAGACACCGAGACTGGCCGGTTTTCCCAGCAGCAGGTGTTTTAGTATGTACCCGAGCGTAATGCCGGTATCGACGATACCTTCTACCATCAATACATCCCGGCCGGTTATATTCAGATCGATGTCCTTGGTGATGCGGACGGCTGAATTATTCTCTCCTTTGTAGTAGGAAATAGCCAGGAAATCGATATCGACCGGGATGCTTATCTGGCGAATCAGGTCGGCCATGAAACAGATGAAGCCCCGCTGGACACCGACGAGGAGCGGGCGCCGCCCGGCATAGTCGGCCGATATCTGTTCGGCTATCACCCGGACCCGGTCACTGATTTCCGATGACGAATACAGTACCTTCTCGATACCGCGGGCGCGTGTCTGAGCAAGCGGGCCGCAGCCGTATTTCGCCAGCAGGCTGTCGTAATCCTTCTTGTAGAGCAGGGTAACCTTGATTTCCGGATGCAGTTCCTTCAGCAGTCGAAGCTTGTGATTTTTCTGGGTAATCAGTTTTTGCCTGGCAGTTGTCAGCTCGATATACATATCGAGTCCCGGCAGGTAGAAGTCCGGGGTGAACATCTCCGTTACCGTATCTCCATCCCATTTCAGGGGAAACGAATGCGGTTCGTACACCCATTCGATGTTGTAGAAATCCAGTATCCGGGCGAATTCCTCTTCGCTGGGATGGGCGAACGTTACCGAACGTACCCGTTTCAGCACTGATATTTCCGGACCGGGTAACTTCACTCCGCTGTCCGGTTTCCTGCCCGATTCACCGCTAACAATAACTGAAGCCAGGTTAGCCATGGTAGTGACGAAGGCGATATCCTGGGCACTGAAATCCCGTCGTTCCCGGGCGTAAATCCGTATCGTGCCGATGGGGCGCTGGCCGGACAGAATCGGTATGCCCAGCACTGAAGCGATGCCCGCTTTCTCCGCCATCTCCGGGTACTGAACGCGACGGTCGGTCGAGGTATCGGTAATGATGACCGGCTGGCCGGTGATAACTTCCGAACCGCTTTTCGTGGCGTCAAGGACCCCCTTGCGACGGTAAAACGGCGGCAGTCCCCGCGTCGAAGTATGCACCAGCTTGCTGCCGGTAGAGTCGAGAAGCATCAGGGAAACGCCGGTGTTCATCGACCGGGCAATATTCCGGACGACAGCATCGAGCCGGTTTTTCAGGGCGGAGGGCGAATTGACAGCGGTGACCGCCCGCCGGACAGCCTTGTAGTATTCCTGCTCTTTACCCATGCTTTCCTGCGTTTTTACCGCTCATTGTAGGCAGGACGTCATCCCATGTCAAATTATTCTCGATATCCCGGTGGTTGATACCTGTTTGAATCGTATGCACTTCCGGTATATAATGACAAAAGTACGTATTTTCATACATATCATACCAGCGTATAACAGGAGGAAGCGCATGTCCCCTTTTTCTCTCGAAGATAAAGTGCCCAGGTTTTACGGAGCGACAACCATCGGCGAACGCGGGCAGGTGGTTATTCCTGCCGAAGCGAGGAAAGATTATGACCTGACCCCTTCGACCAAGGTGATGGTCTTCGGTGGAAGCGGCAATCATGCCCTGTTCATCATCAAAGCCGAATCGGTATCCGAGATGCTTGCTCAGGCTTCGCAGCTTATCAGCGGCTTCGCCGAACTGCTGGATCCGCATGTCGATGAAAAACCGGAAAAGAGTGAATAGTCCTCTCAACTATAGATAAGGAGAGTGCCCGAATGAGCTGGTTGACGAAAATTGCCCTGAAAAAAAGATGGCTGACCATTCTGATTGCCTCGATTGTGACGGGAATATCCGTCTGGTCGTTATTTAACCTTCACATGGAGTTGATTCCGGATATCGAATTTCCGGTAACCAGCGTTATTACCGTGTATCCCCAGGCTAAACCCGAGGTCATCATGAATGAGGTGACCGGAAAAGTCGAAAGTGCTTTCGACGATTTCAGGGACGTCACGCTGTTGCAGTCGACGATTTCGGAAGGCACTTCGGTAACCTTCGCCATGTTCGGTTACGGCACTAATATGAAAGAAGTGAACCGGCAACTGGAGGAAAACCTGGCAGCCCTTGAACTACCCTCTGCAGTACGGGACCTGCCGCTTTCTGTCCCGCAACTCGGTTCGAATCCACGCCTCTATTCAATCGATATCAACATGCTGCCGGTAGTGATATTCAGCATGAGTGGCGACCTTTCTACCGAAGAACTCGAACAGGTTGCCCTCGATAAAATCCTGCCGGTACTGGAAGAAATCGACGGCGTTTATGAAGTCTCGGTCGAGGGCGGAAGCAGCCGGCAGGTGCTGGTCGATACTGACCCTCAGTCACTCAACGCGGCTGGTATGCCTCTTTCGGCGGTCGCTGGAGTGCTGATGGGGCAGTCCTTTTCATCTCTCGAACAGCTCGAAAATACCCCGGTCAGCCCGGCCGGCGCCCGCCTTGCAGATATCGGAACGGTTGAACTGGGCTATCCCCAGGGTTCTTCAATCAGCCGAATCGACGGCCGGACCGCTATTACCATCAACGTCATGAAAGAAGCGGACGCGAACACGGTAACCACCGCCAACGCCGTAACGAAAGCCGTTGACGAAATCAGTTCCGAACTGCCTGGTGTTACCCTTTCGGTCGTTTTGGACCAGTCCGGGTATATCGAATCGACTATCGGCGACCTTACCCGCGATGCCCTGATTGGCTGTGCCCTGGCAATCGTTATCGTCTTTTTATTCCTGATGGCCTTCCGGGCCTCACTGGTAACAGCGATATCGATTCCCTTAAGCATCATCCTCGGTTTCCTCATCATGCGTTTCTTCGGTATCACCATCAATCTGATAACCCTGAGCGCCATGGCAATTGCCGTCGGACGGGTTATCGATAACAGTATCGTAGTACTCGAAGTTATCTACCGGCGGATACAGAACGGCGAACCGTACCGGAGCGCTGCCATCGAGGGTGTCAAAGAGGTTGCCCTGCCGATTACCTCATCGACTCTGGCAACCATCGTTATCTTTGTACCCCTGGCGTTTGTCGGCGGTATCGTCGGCGAACTGTTCGTTCCCTTTGCCCTTACCATGGGAGCCGCCCTTGTCTCGTCCCTCCTCGTCGCCCTCATCGTCATCCCGCCGCTCTCCGACTTCACTATCCGCAAGAAAGCCGGCGACGAAAACGGCGAAACCTGGTATCAGCGCCTCTATTTGAGGTCGCTGAGATGGTCGCTCGCCCACCGGGCGGTGACGGTTATCGTTACCGTGGGCTTATTTCTTAGCTCGTTTGCCCTGGTTCCGGTAATCGGTACCAGCTTCCTTCCCGAGATGGGTGAAAAAATGCTGACAGTGCAGGTCGTCGTACCGGACAGTCTCAAAATCGATGACATTCTTGAAGCCGCCGGGAAAACGGAACAGGTGCTCCTGCGGCACCGGGATGTCACGACGGTGCAGACGACAATCGGAACCTCGGGTATCATGGGGCTTGCCGGGGGCAGCGCCAGCGGCCTGTCGGCAAGCCTGAGGGTGATGCTGGACGGAAAAGCTAATATCGACGTCACGGCAGAAGAAGTCCGCCGTGACCTGGCATCCGCGATTCCCGAAGTGGATGCCTCGGTTACAGCCGGGCAGGCCGGCGCCAGTGCCATAATGGGCTCGGGAATCGACCTCTCTATCCTCGGCAACTCTTTCGAAGATATCGGGCTCGCGGCGGAAATGCTCGCGGCGGAGCTTCGGAACATCGACGGCATCACCAATCTTTCGGTGGAACTGGCCAGTACCGAGCCGAAACTCGATATCACACCTGATATGATGAAAGTCATGGCTTCCGGGTTATCCATGGAGCAGCTCCAGGCTTTGCAGCAGGAATTCTACCTGATGCAGGCCGGGACGACCGTCGCTTCGGCAACGGTCAATGGAAACACCTTTGAGGTTTACCTCTCCGGAATTATTCCGAATCTACCGGATATCGAAACCGCCCGGGCATTGAAGGTCGGGTACCCGGTAACGGTCTCACTGGGCGATATCGCCACGGTTAAACTGGAGGAACAGCAGACGAAAATCATCCGGGTGGATGGCAAACTCTCCGCCGGAATATCGGCGACGATTACCGCCACCGATGTCGGCTCGGTAAACCGGGCTGTTCAGGAAACAATCGACAGCCTGGACTTCCCTGACGGCGTGGAAATCGCCCAGGGCGGCGTTACCGAGATGATGAGCGACGCTTTCAGGGATATGGCTGTCGCTATTATCATTGCGATTCTTCTCACCTTCCTCGTCATCGCCGTTACCTTCCGTTCGCTGGTGACGCCGGTTGTTATCATGGTCAGCCTGCCGCTGGCGTCAATCGGGGCGCTCGTTGCTCTGCTCATCGGCGGCCAGACGCTCGGTGTCCTGGCAATGATGGGTGTTCTGATGCTGGTGGGTATCGTTCTGACGAACGCCATCGTCCTTATCGACCTGGTCGAACGGTTACGCAGAGAGGGAATGGAGACAGGCGAAGCGCTGCTCGCCGCCGGAAAATCGAGGATGCGGCCGATTTTAATGACTGCCCTGACGACGATGATAGCCATGCTCCCCCTCGCGCTCGGATTCGGCGAAGGGACCATCTTTTCCGCCGAACTGGCAATCGTCGTTATCGGCGGGCTGTTCAGTTCGACGCTGCTGACGTTACTGGTCATACCGGTCATCTACAGCCTGCTGAAGAAAAATAAGCGCAACAATACAAAAGTAACTCCGGATAAAGCGTTAAATAAAGGTTAAGAATATTGTCAAAACAGTGATAGTCATTTATGATGTAGAGAGCAGTCAATATGCACAGGAAGTTGTCCTTGCGGACAACCTCCAGACAGGGTAAAGGTAATCATGCCGGCGGTAACCGTCAACAATCTGGTGAAATATTTCGGTAATTTCCGCGCTCTCGACGGCATATCGTTCGAGGTGAACGAAGGGGAGGTATTCGGCCTTATCGGGCCGAACGGCGCCGGCAAGACGACCACCCTCCGGATACTCTCGACGCTGCTTCAGATAGGATCGGGCGAGGTCGATATCTTCGGCCTGAAACTACCCGGCCAGGCAGGCGAGGTGCGAAAAATTATCAGCTACCTGCCGGAGGATGCCGGCGCCTATAAGACGCTCCGCGGAAGAGAGTACCTTGAGTTTATCGCCCGGTTCTTTGCCGGTAAAGAAAGTACTGACAAAATTATCGAGCGCGGCCTGCGGATTGCCCAGCTCGGCGACCGCATCAACGACAAGGTCGATACCTACAGCAAAGGCATGACGCGGCGCCTCCTCGTCGCCCGGGCATTGATGATTCAACCCCGCCTGGCAATCCTCGACGAACCGAGTTCCGGCCTCGATGTCATCAGCGCTACCGAAGTGC
>CAZOGR010000061.1:0-1293 GCA_964579355.1 uncultured Dehalococcoidales bacterium
ACCTTCCAGCCGGGCAAGACTGTCTCGCCGGGGATATTCAGAGGGTATTCGCCATCGAGGGGCGGGAGAGGTGAGAGTCCGGCCGGTTCCCGGTTAAGTAACAGGCGGTCATATTCGACGGTAACGATAATGCCGTCCGGCAGGTGAATCATTTTTCCGGCTTGTTTTTCAGAGATATCGATGATGTCTTCGATATGGCGTGTTTCGATATCCTTCAGGTTTCCGTAGATATTTTCGAGTACCTGCCGGAGGAGATGCCGTTTCAGGGCCGGCGGGAGACTGAGAAAAAACTCCTTATCGAGAATGACGGTATCCCCCTGTTTCTCTACCAGCCCGGCTTCCAGTCCGGCAACGGCGCTATCGAGGTAATCGAGCTCGTCCGAAGCGGCGGAAGCCGTGCGGAGAAGAGCATCACTGAACCGCTGGTTGTAACTTTCCAGTAAAGGAATCAACTGCTGCCGAATCCGGTTTCGCAGGGGCGAGAGGGAAAAATTAGAGGAATCCTGCTTCGGTTCGAGGCCGTTATCGGCGCAGTATTTTTCCGTTTCCTCGCGGCTGATTTCGAGGAGGGGCCGGACCACCTGAATCGTCCCCGATTCCGTTTCCAGCCGGGTTACCGGGCGAAGGCCGCGGAGGCCGCGGGTGCCGGTACCCCTGACGAGGTGGAGGAGGATAGTTTCGATGTTATCATTCCGGGTATGCCCGGTAGCAACGAGGTCGGTATCCAGTTTCCGGGCAGTTTCGGCAAGGAACGCGTAGCGGACTTCCCGGGCGGCTTCCTCGAGGGTGCAGCGGCGTTCAGCCTGATACTTCTTCACGTCCCGTTCTTCGACAGTGCAGGGCAAGCCGAGGCTGTAGGCGAGGAGGGAGACGTACATGGCATCGTCGTCCGATTCCTCACCACGAAGCTTATGATTCAGGTGAGCGACGTGGAGAGTGACAGCCAGTTCGTTTCTCAGGTTCGCGAGGATTTTCAGGAGGCAAATCGAATCAGCCCCGCCGGAAACGGCCACGACGAGGGATTTCTGTTCCAGGAAGAGAAGATAATTCCGAAAAAAGGAAAACACCCTATTTTCGGAGGATTCGGGAGAATATTTCGAAAGAGAGTTCATCTGTTCTCCGGATAAGGTTTAGTTATGTTCTGTTTACTGTCAGTCAGTTCATCAATCGAAGCAGCAATCAGAAAATCCTGAATCTTTCTTAATGAGGCCGTATAAAATCCCTCTTCGGCAGTGTGAAGTAAGGTTGACGGTTCAGCTTCTCCCTTTTAAAGGGAGATTAAAAGGGATTTTT
>CAZOGR010000061.1:1393-8491 GCA_964579355.1 uncultured Dehalococcoidales bacterium
GCAAGAGTAATCTGTTCCGGACGACCGGAGCCCCCGCTGTCACAGCGAAGGCGCATTTCGAGGGTGCACGTTTCCAAATCAGCAGAGACCAGGCGGATATCGTCTATCAGTGCCCGCAGGTCATACTCACGTTTACCGGTATCACGGGCATGCGACCAGGGAAGGGTTTCCGCAGAGAGGAGCGATTCTATTGCTGATTCAACATCGTCCGGTCCGCCGCTTTTTTCAACCGCCACCGTGTACTCAGCCATTCTCATCAGGGATTGCAGCGAGGGCAGCAGCAGACCGACTTGCTGAACATCTCTTATCTCCAGTCCGGCGGGAAGCTGGTGTTTGACCGCATCGATAAACCAGTGCGGGGTTACCGAGCCTTCGAGGAAAACATCCAGCAGTTCGGAATCGGCGGTAAGGCCGACGGCCAGCGGAGCGGCCAGCGACAGGCGCGGATGCGGATTGAAGCCTTCCGAGTAGGCAACATCAATACCGGCACGGGTCAGCACCCGTTCCCAGGTACGCGTTATGTCAAGATGGGAGATGTACTTTATTTCTTCGCCCCGGGTAAATCTAACTCTGAGTCGCTGCATCGTTCTTCACAATCTTCGGTTTTGTCAGTAAAACCTTTTCTATTTTCATACCCCGCATTTCGGTAACGGTAATATTCATGCCTTTAAAGCGGAGTCGTTCTCCGGTACGGGGAATTCTCCCCAGATGGCTGAGGATAAAGCCGGCCACCGTTTCGTAGTCGGCGCTGTCAGGTAATCCGAGTTCCATTTCCTGATTAGCTTCTTCGATATTCATCCCGCCGTCAATCTGGAAGGTGAATTTATCGATTTCCTCGAATTCTTTTTCCGCTTCAGCGAATTCATCGCCGACGGTACCGACGATTTCCTCAATCAGGAGGCTGAGGCTGACGATACCGGCGATGCCGCCGTATTCGTCGACGACTGCGGCCATGCGGATGTTCCTGTCGCGCATTTCAACGAACAGTTCGTCGATATACTTCGATTCCGGGGTGAAAAAAATCGGGCGGACCAGTTCGTCAATTTTATCTTCCAGCTTCATCGTTTCTTTGGCAAGGGCCATCAGGACATCCTTGACAGCAAGCATACCGATAACGTTATCGGTATTCTCCTCGTAGACCGGAAAGCGGGAGATTGGCGACTGGGTATAGACCGATAAAAAGCTCTCCAGCGTAGTCCCTTTTTCTATCCAGACAACCTCGGTGCGGGGAATCATGACTTCGTAGACCGGGCGGCTGCCGAAATCGAATACCTTGTGGAGCATTTTCGCTTCGGTTTCTTCCATGGTGCCGTCTTTATGCCCGACAGAAATCATGGTGCGGATTTCATCCTGGCTAATCAGGTAACGGTGCATCGGCGTACCGCCGAACATTTTCGTCAACAGCATTGCCAGACCACTCAATACGAAAACGAAGGGTGAGAATACCCATTCGAGCACCTCAATCGGGCGGGAAACGATAAGGGCGATTTTTTCGGCATGCCTGTTTGCCACCATTTTCGGGGTACTTTCACCAAAAATGAGGATAATGATACTCAAACCGATGGTCGCAATCAGGACGCCCTGGTCCTGCCAGAGGGTGACGGCCAGCACGGTGGCTATCGCGGTCGCGGCCGTATTCACCAGATTGTTACCAAGCAGGATAATCGAAAGCAGGCGGTCAGGCCGTCCGATGAGTTTCGACACCCGGGCAGCGCCTTTCACCTTATCATTCACCATTTGTTCGACCCTGACTTTCTGCAGGGCAAAAAAGGCAATTTCGGAGCTGGTAAAAAAGACCGAAAGAATAAGACACGAAACAAGCAGCAGTACATATAATGTTTCCTGCCCGGTCATATGCCGCCTTCCCTTCCGGTAAAGGCTTTCGGCTGGAGTTTTCGTCTACCAGGTTTATTTTTCATCGTTTTTGTTTTTATTTTCAGGAGGTGCCGGTTCTTTTTCCTTGGTTAAGAGTATTTCTTCTATTTTCATACCGCGCATTTTGGTGATGAGGAGCTTGACGTTTTTAAGTCTTACCTGTTCCCCCTGTTTGGGAATATGGCCGAGAAGATGCAGCAACAAGCCGGCGATGGTTTCGTACTCCTCGCTTTCCGGAAGTTTCAGTTCCATCTCCTCATTGATATCCTCGATACGCATGCCGCCGTCGACCTGGAAGGTATAAGCATTGATAATCTCGTAGTCCTTTTCGGCGCGGGAGAGTTCATCACCGACCGGGCCGACGATTTCCTCGACGAGGCCGCTGAGGCTGACGATGCCGGCGGTGCCGCCGAATTCATCGATAACGACTGCCACCCGGTAATTGTTATCCCGCATTTCTGTGAACAGTTCGTTTATCAGCTTGGTTTCAGGAGTGAAGTAAGCCGGGCGGACAAGGGAATCGATAACCGATTCGCGGGTTACTTCGCCTTTGGCCATGCCCATAAGGACATCTTTAATCGAGAGTATGCCGACGACATTATCCATGTTTTCCATGTATACCGGAAAACGCGAGATGGGCGATTCCGCATAGACGGAGAGAAAATCCTTTACGGTCGAGCCCTGGGAAACAGCAATAACCTCGGGGCGCGGGATGGTAACTTCGCGGACCGGGCGGTCGCCGAAATCGAACACTTTATCGAGCATTATCGCTTCGTTTTCTTCGACGGTACCTTCGCGATGCCCGACGAGAATCATGTTACGGATTTCATCGGCAGTGGCCAGAGAGACCGTATCTTCCTTCACGCCGAAGAGCCGGGTAAAACAGGAGGTAATCTTCGTCAGTACGTAAACAAAGGGAAAGAGTAGCCAGGAAATCCACTCGACAGGACGGACGAAGGCAAGGGTAAAACGTTCGTTGTGCTGGGCAGCAATGGTTTTCGGAGTCGTTTCAGCCAGTATCAAGAGAACAACCGTTACCCCGACAGTCGATATCAGAATACCGTATTCAGGCCACTGTTCCACCGCCAGAGCGGTGGCCAGAGAAGCCGCGGCGGTATTAACGAAGGTATTACCGAGCAGGACGGTGGAGAGGAATTTTTCCGGCCGTTCCAGCATCCGGGCAACGCGGTCGGCATCTTTGACTCCGGTATTCACGAGAAATTCCAGCCTTATTCGTTGCAGTGAAATAAAAGCCGTTTCCGAACCGGAAAAGAAAGCGGACAAAATGATACAGGCTATGAGAAGCACCACATACAAGGGCACTTCGGTGCTAGACAATAAAAATCACCTGCCTATTCGGTTGTTCGTTGGTACTAATAGTAATCAAAATATACCATCGGAAGCAGATAATGTCAAAAAATCCCGCTTCCGCTTCCGGCATCCGAAATGGAGCCGGTATTTACGACTAGAAATGTTTATCCAGCCATTCGGCGACATCGATTCCGCCGAAAGGAATGCCTTTCGTATACGTATGGCCGGGGGTGAAAGCAATTTCTTTATTCTCGATTTCTATCGAGCAGGCCGCTTTACAGAGCCAGTTCCCCTCCGCGTCTTTTTCGAATGAGTCGTGGAGGTCGACCTGTCTTCCAACGGTTGCGGTCAGGATAAGGGCATCTGCGAAGTCGGCTTCCTGAGCGACCTTCTGTTCGGCGTGGATAGCGGCTTCCTTGGTGCCGTAGGGACCCCGCACCTGCCCGCCCGGCCAGAGTTCTTCCACCTGCCAGGTAATGCGTCCATCGATTTGTGAAACCCGGTATTCCTTTGTCTCTGCCATTTCAGCCTCCTTGTCATCGATTAAATTCATAACAAATGCCGAGGAGATGGTTCGGAGATATGGTTCGGAGATTAAGAGTATATAAAGCGTCCGGGGGTGATGTCAAGTAGTGGAAATTGCGGCGGTCCGAGAGAAAATCTTGATATCGGGGAGGATTTTAGCTATAATCAGAGAGCAGTGGGGAATAGTCTAACGGTAGGACAGCGGACTCTGGATCCGTCAGTGAAGGTTCGAATCCTTCTTCCCCAGCCAGTTCCGTAACGATTTTCATTCAAATTTCCGGAGTCTTCATTATTCTTCCAGTTTTTCATTATACGGAATAAGCGCTTCGGGATTTCCCGTTTGTTTTTTCGTCTGATTTCTTCTTTATGACATGTATCTTGACTTTTATTTCTCCCGGGAATAGACTAAGAATCCGTTAATCAATACTGAGTATTCCTGATAGTATCTGCATTGTCGAAGGTGTAGATTATGGTAATCAGAATACAGGACGTACCGTGCTCGCGGATTCCGGGCGATGCCGATTAACGTTATTTACGATTATCCGGCGACAGGGCATCGTCACCACATTACCGGGCAAATTGCCGGCTTTATCGGCCTTTTACTGTTACTGGCCGGACTTATCGCGCTGATTCCGCTTGTCTTATTTTTCATCTCAGTCATTTCATCGCTCATCGACACCGGTTCTTTTCCCGATATCGAAGATGCATACGGAATAACGGCGATAGCTACGGTTATCGCTGTCATACTTATCATTCCGGGACGACGGCTTATCCGGGGGAGACGGCGACTTGTCCTTTTTCTGCGTCGATTCGGCTTTGTCGATGCAACGCAGGCGTTAACTTTCGCACTTGCGACAGCCATCGGAAAGTCCTGGCGGGTTGTCACTCTTGACGATACTCACATTGCCCCGGTGGGTGTGAAAGGAGGCGCGAGGTGGGTCTCGAGAGTAATCGGGATAGTCGCCATCGTGATTGTCAGCCTGGCACTCGTATGGGCATTCGGCGGGGGGTTCGAGGAGATGCTTTCCGGGGTAATGAACCAGCAGATGGAGGCGGCGGAAAATCCGGTTGCGGGTTTTGTGACGGCAATGGTAGTCGGGTTAGCAGCAGGATTGATTATTCTGGGCATTGTCCTGATACCGGCCGCTTTTTTTGTCTCAGTCTCATTTTTTGCCTGGGGAGTCAATGTTTCCGTCCATCAGGCCGAACGGTCTAAAGTAACCGAAATTACCGATATACGAACAATCGTACGCACGTCACGCAAGGTTTCAAGGCAAGCCCGTGGAGTATTCAGCCCGAGGCTTATGGTGGTACGGGTAGATTCAAAAGTCTGGAAAGAATCGGTTCGAAGTCTAGCAGAAAAGTCTTCGGCCATAATCATCGATATCTCCGAACCCAGCGATAATCTTTTATGGGAGATGAAAACCCTCAAACCAATATTCGGGTCGCGCTGGGTTCTCACCGGAGAGCGAAATCACCTTTTCAATTTAACCAATTCAGTCGAAGGAAAACAATCACCCGTCATTCAAAACCTTCTGACGATACTAAAAGATGAAACGGTGATTGCCTACACAAACGAAACAAAAAACAGGAAACAATTTGCCCGGATACTCAGGGAGAAACTCGACAGCCTGCCTGAAATAAAACACGGTTAGCCTTCATTCGATGACGGCTTGACCGGTTGATATGGTATTTTCCCGTACTGTTTACCGGTAGTACAGGAGGAGAGCGAATAATGAATGACGAAGAATTCAGGAAGTATTTGCAGGAAAGATATGATTATCAGATTGGCTGGTATGACAGGAAATCCGAATGGAATCACAAGGCATATCAAATCTTCCAGTGGGTGATGATTATCCTGGCGTCATTGACCCCGGTGTTGATACTCATCGGCGAAGAATGGAGCAAGTGGTTTTCCGCCGGCGTGGCGGTGTTGGTGGCGATTGCCGCCGGAGGACTCAAAGCTTTCAAGTATGAAGAAAACTGGATAAATTACCGCACGACCTGCGAAACCCTGAGAAAAGAAATCAATTACTTCAATGCCGGTATCAAAGGATACAACCAGAAAAACAGTGCTGAAAAATATTCGCATTTTGTGGACCGGATTGAGTCGTTGATATCACGGGAAAACACTCTCTGGATAACCGCGGTTGAGAAAGAAAACACGAGCACAGGAACGAGTGAAAAGTAAAGAGGAATGATTTCAATTATCCGGTACAGCCTGCGTTAAAGACCCATACACTATGAATTGCAAAACAATATCGAACCGCTTTTCTCTGTATCACGGGTTTTCTTCGAGTATCTCAAACAAACTATTGAAGTAACCTGCAGTGATGGTTTGACATCATCGTTTTACAGGCACTATCATAGTATCAGTGGCTCTTCGTTCTGCAGGTACTTTCCATTCGTACTCAATGCACCTGGTTTCGAGAAAAAACGTCCTTATTCCCTGCCACCAAAAGCTGCGAAATACGAGCAGGAGAAAGCAAGTATGTCAATCCCCAAAGGGTATGCCGGAAAAGTCGGCTATATCGATTTAACGAAAAACGAAATAAAAGTCGAGCGCACCGATACGTTCTTCAGGACGTATGATATCAATCCGAGGCACTGGCTCGGAGGCGATGGATTCATCACCAAGATATTCTGGAAAGACTACACCGCTCCGATAGACCCTCTCGGACCCGAGAACGAAATCGTTATTGCAACCGGTCCGTGGACCGCCACATCCGCCCCGTGGGCAGGACGGGCGATGCTCGGGTGTATCAGCCCGGATACAGAGGGATTTTCTTCAGGTTCATTCGGCTGGCACTATGCGTCTGCGCTGAAGTATGCCGGGTTCGATGTCCTGATAATCAGGGGGAAAGCGGAAAAACCGGTCTACATCTTTATCGATGATGAAGACATCATAATCAGGGATGCCACCCATCTCTGGGGAAAAGAGACAGGGGAGACGGTAAAAGCGATACGGGAAGAACTGCACGAACGTTTCGAGGCTGAAATAAAGGTGTTGAACATTGCGCCGGCGGGTGAGAACCTTATTAAGTATGCGCCTCCGATTGCCGACGGTACCTCCAGCCCGGGAAGGTCGGGCGGCGGCGCCGTGATGGGTTCGAAAAAGTTAAAGGCTATAGCCGTACGCGGCACCGGTGAGATTGACATCCACGATGCGCGAGGTTTGGTTGAAACATCCTATACTATCAGTCAGTTCGTTTTGAATGAAGAACCGCTTATCAAGTTGTGGCGTGAACACGGAGCTACAACAGCGCCTTTTACCGCCTATAAACTTCCGTTGAACGGAGATTTACCCGCTACAATCAGAAAAGAAGCCGACTTTCCCCATAACAACAATGTCGGTTGTCTTAATTGCATAGCACCCTGCTACCATGT
>CAZOGR010000062.1:0-8348 GCA_964579355.1 uncultured Dehalococcoidales bacterium
CGGACGATTCCCGACGTACCGGCTACTTCGTCTGCCAGCAGTTTCACCTGGGGAATACACTGGATATGGGCGACCACTTTTGCGTCAGGGTATTCCTCGAGCCGGGCTTTGACCTCTTCCGCCCTGATTTTCACAATCGGCGAGCAGTATCCCGGCCAGAGGATAAGTTCTCGACCTGTTTTTGTCGAAGCGAAGTCTCCCATGTACTGGTCCGGAATATACATTACCTGCCGGTCATCGGCAACGCTTTTCAGGATATCGACGGCTTCATCCTCGCTGAAGCAGATATCCACTTCTGATTTCACCTCGGGAGAGGTATTCATATAACAGAGTACCTTCGCCTCGGGATACTGCTCCTTACGGGTCGGCAGGCGTTTGAGGGATATCATGTTAGACAGGGTACAACCGGCGTTCAGGTCCGGGAGAATGACCGTTTTATCCGGGCATGCAAGGGATATGGTTTCTGCCATACAGAGGACGCCGCCGACGATGATAACATCAGCCCCGGATTCAACCGCTTTCCGGGTCATTCCCAGAGCATCGCCGACATAATCCGATACATCCTGAGTTTCCCCGATCTGGTAGTAATGAGCAACGATGATGGCGTTTCGTTTCTTTTTCAGGGCTTCGATTTTTTCCGCTATTTCATTTTTTCCGTTATCCAATTCAGATTGCCTCCGTTTATCTGTCACAGGTGTATCTCAACCGGTTATGTTTTCCGTCATTGTAGCACAACCGCCGCCGATACCTGCAACCTTTTTTCCGATGACAGCCAGTCCGATTTGACTTTTAAATTACGGGTGAACTACACTTCACTCTTAATGAAAGGAAAGGGAGAAGAGTTATGGCAGAAAAAGACAGAATCTACAAGTGCCTGAACCCTGTCGGCATCGAGTTACCGGTAAAAACCTACCCATTGGCGCCGCGTCTCGATACCCTCAAGGGAAAAACCATCCACTTCAGCATCACCGGGGAACCGGACATCACCATCGCTCTCGATAAAAAGCTGAAGGCTGATTATCCGGACGTCAACTGGACGCAGAAAAAATCCTACATGCCCATGCCGGTATTCCTCACGGAAGAGGAAATGAAGACAACCGATGCGGTCATTCTCGGGGTATGCTGGTGAAGCGGCGCGGTATGGGGGCAGTTGCCCTACCTGGCAAAGCTTGAAAAAGCCGGCATACCGACAGTCCTCATCGACCTCGAAGACCAGCATGAGATGGTGAAACAGGAAGCACTGGCCGCGGGTGTACCGAACCTTCGTTTCCTGCCCGCATCCCGAACGCTTCCCGGCCCGGTCGACGTCGAGCAATGGATTGAACCCATGCTCGAGATGCTGACGAAACCTCTCACCGATAAAGAAAAAGAAAGCGGTTTCTACAATACTAATCAGAACCGGATTCTTTTCGAAGGAACGCTCGATGAAGCCCAGGCATTCTATCAGCAGACCCGCCACGTCCCCGAACCGCTTAATGCTCCGATTGCCGTCTACACCGACGGCCTGCCGATTATCGTTCCCACCGAAGAACGGGTTGCAGAGATGCTGAAAGGCACCAGCCATTCTCCCGATGAGATTATTACCTACAAACGAGAACGGGGCGGCAGGTTCGATAACCGAATTGAAAAGAGCGATGTCGTCCGTTTCCAGCCGAGGCTGTTTACAGCTACGGTGGAAAAAGTGGCCATCAACGCCGTCATGGCCGGCTGTAAACCGGAGCATTTACCGGTGGTGCTGGCAATTGCCGAATCGGGCGTTGGCACCGGCACGACGGTTTTCAACAACCAGTGGATGTGCCTGAGCGGTCCGATTGTCAAGGAAATCGGCATGAACGCCGGACTGGGAATGCTCGGGCCGGGAAATCCGGCCAGCATGGCAATCGGCCGGGCATATCAACTCATGGCAATCAACCTGGGCGGCGCCATACCCGGCATCAACCGGATGAGCAGCCTGGGTTCTCCCATCAATCGGGTCAGCCTGGCATTTGCCGAATGTGCGGATAAACTTCCCCCCGGGTGGAAAGGGCTGAACGAAGAATTCGGCTTTAAAAAAGACGAGAGTGTCATCATGGTCATGGGGACGGAAGGCGGTTTGAACGGCGCTCAATTTTCGCCCGGCGGCTATCGTGCTCTTCAGAAGAGCGGGCATGGCGGCATGGCGAGAAAGCTCGGGGTAAAGGGTGTTCCCGGACCTCATAACTGGCTCGACTGGATTCTTCCCGATATCTGGGTCGGCGAACGGGAAGGCGGCCGGGTTTTCATCATGGTCCATGAAATGGCGAAACACCTTTACGACCTCGGATTCAAGTCGAAGGGTGAAGTTCTCGAATACGTCTGGAAAAAGAGTTTCGAGCCGTTGAAGACCTACCGTAACCGTTCATGGGTCGACCTGATGACAAACGGCTGGATGGGGAAAGAGCCGATATCCGGCAAACCATGGAAAGAGCTTCCGGATGACTACATGGTACCGGCCGGCGGCAACAAGCCCGAAGAAAGCTGTATCATCGTCTGCGGTTCCGACGAGGAAATATGCTTCCAGATAACCGGCAGTGTTCGGGGTCTCTGGGGGTCCGACCCTGTTTACAGCATCGATGCCTGGCGGTAATTATTCCGAAATGATTTCCTCAGGCGGGCGGTTTTCTCCGCCCGCCTGAGACGGTCTAAATTGACACAAATCCGAACCACATGTTACATTTCAATCGGAGCCAGAAAATGAACGAACTTGAAATGCTGCAAAAAATCTCCGACCTGAGAACGGAGATAGAAAAAAATCGGGCAGCCCGTGTCAGCACATCGCTGCTGAAACTCCAGGAAGAAGAACTGAAAGAACTGGAATACATTTTTGCCACCAATGATGAAAAGCGCCTGGAAATCAGGTTTTTCCTCGACCAGTGCGATAAAGGGAAAGAAGAACCCGAGGAATTTTTCGAGGATTACTAGCCGAACGAGCCGGCTTTCTCCCGCATCTGTTTCAGCAGCTTTTTTCATTCAAGGTGAATAGTAACCATGTTCAGAAGGGATGGGATTATTGAACTCCGAATCTCCCTTTTCAAAAACGAATGATTCAAACAGCGGATTGCCTGATATGGAGGGGTATCAGCCGATGTCCGTCTCACTCCAGATGCGGGCTTCGATTCTCGAAAAAATCCGAACCGGCCGGCCGCTGCTCCCGGAAATCGACGGCAGAGAAGAATCGAAAGCCGATGTCATCCGGGCGCTCCTCTCGGGGGCGCACCCCTACCTTATTTCGGAAGAAGGCACCGGTAAAACCCGCCTCGCCAAAGCCCTGACGACCCTGCTGCCGGACGTCCCGGTTATCCGGGGATGCCCGTACAACGACGACCCGAAATGGCCTCGCGAGATGCTTTGCCCGAGGTGCCGTTCGGTAAAAGACCCGGCGAAGGAATTCGGCATCGATATCCTTCCCGCCGCGAAACGATTCTCCCGTATTCAGGGAAACGAGTACACCAACGAAGCGAAGCTGCTGGGACTGAAAGACATTCAGCTCATTGCCCAGGGGAAAAGCCTCTCCGACCCCGAGGCATTCACCGGTACCGGCATTTTCCGGGCAAACCGGGGAATTCTGTTCGTCGACGAGATGCCGGCCATCCGGACCAAGATTCAGGTGCTGTTTCACCCTGTCCTGGAGGAAAAACAGGCGATTCTCGAAGAGTACAACTGGCAGTATCCGCTCGATCTCGTTTTCGTCGCGACCGGTAACCCGACCGGGTACTCTCATGTCAACGATATACCCCGGCCGCTGCTCGACCGGCTCGAACTCGTCTACATGGCCATGCCCGGCGAAGAGACGGAACGAAAGATAATGCTGGAAGAAGGTTTTAAAGAATTTTCGACACGCCCGTCAGAACGGAAAAATCACAGAATACAACTATATTCTCCGGAAGATATCGCCAGAAAGGCGATGATTCCCTGGTGGGTAGTCGATATCGTCAATAAATCGGTCCGGCACAGCCGTACCTGCCGGTTTGTCGAAAAACGACCCAGTATCCGAGCCAGTATCCGGGCGCTCGAGCATACATTTTCCAGCGCGGAAATCGAAAACAAACGGGTGACCAGCCTGGCCCACGCTGCAACAGGAATCAGGCTGGCATTGCGCGGCAGAATCGGGTTAAGGGCTGACCTGATTGACTACGAGCAACCGGTCAAAGCCTTCAACCTGATAGACCGGCTTTCCGAGGATTTCGTCTGGAATGCCTTCGAAAATCTTCGCAGCGAAAAATCATTTCCCGGTGAATGGGACAAAAAACAGGCAGCCGGAGAAATCGACACGCTCATGGCAGACGGTACCGATTTACGTTCCGGCAGCTTACCGCAGGCCGCACTGGCCGGATTCCCGACGTTGAACGAAGTCATCGGCCGCATGAAAACGTACGGAATGAAAAACACCGATGGAGAGTTCCAGAACGGTAACGCCTCCCGTTTGTACGACAACGAGGACCCGGGCATCGCCGGAGAAGTAAACTATTCCGCCCTCGAATTCGTATCGAATTTCCTCGTTCACGAGAAATGTATCAGCGAGATGAGGTTGAAAAAGGTATTTTTCGCCCGGGAATACAATGAAAATTGAACTGGAAATCTGTAATCGTTGCCGGCTGAAAACCGATGACAGCCTTCTTCGGGATCTGGCTTACGAAGAAGACCGCTACCTGCCCGACCTGGTCAATAAAGCCCGGAACGATCCGGAATCGCCGCTCGCCCGGGAAGCTCTGAAACAGCTCGAAAAACGGCTGAACGAAGAAGAGGGTGAAGAACCTGGTGAACTCATGTTCAAGGAGCCGAACGACGAGGACGGGGATATGCCGGGAGTGCCCGGACGAAACGAAGCTGTTCAGGAAGAAGATATCCGGAAAGCCCTCGAGGAGTATGAAAACAAAGGGCTGGTGGATATCCAGAACGGCAAGGTTATTGTCACCTCGAACGGAGTGAAGAAGCTGGCTGCCGGAGCTCTGGAACGCATACTGAAAAGCCTTCAGAGCCGGAATACCGGCGCCAATTCCCGCGAATTGCCGGAACTCGGCATCGAACTGACGACCCGTACCCGGCGGTACGAATTCGGGGACGATTATTCGCTGGTCGATATCGAGAAAACCGCTCTCAACGCCCTGGAGCGCTGCGGACGACTTACATTCATTCCGCAGGACTTTGAGATACACGAGGAAGTCCATAAAACCAAACTGTGTGCCGGCATCATCATCGATGAAAGCGGTTCGATGCGGGATTCGGGCAAGCTTGAAGCCGCCATGGAAACCGCCATGGTCCTCTCCCGGCTGATTCAGAGAGAACCGGATAATACCCTGAAGATATACGCATTTTCGGATAAAGTCCGTCCCCTCGAACCCTGGTCAATCGTCAACGATGTCATCAGCGGGGGCGATACGGATATCAAAGGAGCGCTGGCTGCATTCCGGAGAGACTGCCGGAAAGAATACGGCGACAAGCAGGCGTACCTGATAACCGATACCGAGCCAAACCACGAGGACGGAAAACATCTTTCGTTCGAAAGGGCGTCGAACGGGCTTATCGAAGAAGCCGCCCGCTACCGACAGGAAAAGATAGGCCTGAACATCATCATGCTCGATGAGGGGGACAGCCTGAAAAGCCTTGCCTCGACCATCGCCAGGAGAAATCTTGGCAGGGTCTTTTTTACCACCCCTGAAACAATGGGGGAAGTCGTCGTCGAAGATTATCTCGCCAAGAGAAAACAGGTATAATGGGAACGATGAAACGTATCTATCTCGATTACGCGGCAACCACACCGATGCGGCCGGAAGTGTTCGAAGCCATGCGGCCATACCTGACCGAATTATTCGGGAATCCGTCCGGCCTGTATTCTTTCGGCCACGAAGCGAAAAAAGGTATCGAAACCGCCCGGGAACAGGTTGCTTCGATACTCGGAGCGGCGAAAGAAGAAATCGTTTTCACCGGCGGGGGAAGCGAAGCCGATAACCACGCGATTAAAGGAGTCGCCTTCGCCAACCGGGTGAAAGGCAACCATATCATCACCAGTTCCATCGAACACCATGCCGTTCTCGAGACCTGCAAGTTTCTTGAAACGGAAGGATTCGAGGTAACGTACCTGCCGGTAGATGAGTTCGGAATGATTTCTCCCGAGGCTGTAAAAAAAGCCATCACCCCGAGAACGATACTCGTCACCGTCATGCATGCCAATAACGAAATCGGCACGATACAGCCGATAAGCGCCATCGGGAAGGTAGCCCGGGAAGCGGGGGTCTATTTTCACACCGATTCGGTTCAGACGGTCGGGCATATTCCGGCGCTGGTGAATGAACTGAATGTCGATTTGCTCTCGACCTCCGCTCACAAGCTGTACGGGCCGAAGGGAGTCGGCGCCCTGTATGTCCGGCGGGGTACCCGAATTGTGCCCCTGATTCACGGCGGCGAACAGGAGAATAACCGGCGGGCCAGCACCGAGAATGTCGCCGGCATCGTCGGGTTCGGTAAAGCGGCGGAACTCGCCGAAAAGGAACTTCCGGAGGAGTTTCAAAGAATCACCGGGATGCGCAACCGGTTACTAAAAGGCATGAGAGAGAAAATCGAGGGCATTCACCTCAACGGCCACCCGGAAAAACGGCTGCCGAACAACATCAATCTCACCATCGAATACACGGAGGGGGAATCGATTGTCCTGAATCTCGACGCCCGGGGAGTGTGCGTTTCAACCGGTTCTGCGTGTACCTCCGGCAGCACCGACCCTTCGCACGTGCTGGTGGCAATCGGGCTTGACCCGGAAATCGCCTACAGCTCTTTCCGGATGACGCTCGGGAAATGGACGACCGACGAAGATATCGATGCCATGCTCGAAATCCTGCCCGAAACGGTCGCCGAACTGCGGGCGATGTCCCCTCTCTACAAACAACGTTCCTGATATGGTCAGGGTTCGGTAAAAGGATGTATGTATGCCCCAACTGGTCAAGGGTGGGAAATGGGTATTCGGCTGGTCGCCGGTCGAAAGCGGCGGGTGTATCCGCATACCCGATGAAGCAATGACTGAATACGGCTTTCTCCCGGATGAGAAAGTCTTCGTTTTCAACGCCAGTAAAACCTCCGGCGGGTTCATTATTACGAGAAAACCGGTCATCCTGGCTTCGGAGATGTCATCGCTGGTCACCTCTTTTCCCGGACTTTCCGATTTTTCGACCGCAGAGGGTGTCCCCGTTCCGGTAAAAACAAGGAAAATCGGCTGGACAACCATCGATAAAGACGGCTGTTTCCGGCTACCGCCGGACACCCTTGCCATCTACGGGGCTGCCGAGGGTACCCGGCTGCTGGCAGCCAGAGGCAGTTACGTCGGCCTCTCGATGCTGGTAAACGGCCCGATAATCGATGAAGCCCGGAAGCACACGGATATCCCGGTGTACCGGTTTTAACTCTCTGATTTTCCTGTTTCTTCGTTACAGTTGACAATCCTTTCTCTTTCGCGCCATAATTACTTAGGTTATACCTTACTATTTTTTCTTACCTAATAATGCGCCCGGAGGCAATGATAATGATGTCGAATGATGAACAAACGATAGTTAATGACATCCTGGCTATCTCGGAGCGAATCTTCGCCGTGCTGCCCGTGACGGTACCTTCGGAGTGGTTTTCTTCCGACCTTACCGTCGCTCAACTGCGGATTCTCCTGCTGCTGCAGATGCACACTTCTTCGAAAATGAGTATCATTGCTTCCGAACTCGGTATCACCCTGCCGACGACTACCGGTATCGTCGATAACCTGGTGAAAAAAGGCCTTGTCACCCGGGATACCGACAGCAACGACCGCCGGCTCGTTATCTGCAAACTGTCTCCGGCCGGCCAGATACTTATCAACATGATATGGGTGCTCGGTCAGGCACAGATGAAAAAACTCCTCGAGGGTCTGACACCGGAGCAACTCGATAAATGCAAAGAGGTGGCGGTTATCCTGTACGAAAATATCAGCCAACGGACAAATACAACGAAGGAACCTGAAAAAGCATGAGAAAATTCACTGAAAAAATCGCCCGTTTTATCCAGCGGCATCCGGTCTGGATAATCGTCATCGCCGTCCTACTTTCAGCAGCGGCGGTACCGGGTATCACCCTGCTGGAGACGGAAACCGGTTTCAGCGCCCTGATATCAAACAATGACAAAATATCGGTCGATTCAGCGCGTTATGAAGCGCAGTTCGGAGGAGAATCGATTAATGTTCTGGTAACCGGAGACATCGATACCATTTTTTCCGGTGACAACCTGAAAGCGTTCGTGAAATTCGAAGACCGCATCCAGGCTGATACCCGTTACCGGGCAATACAAAGTTCCCTGACAATCCTGAACATCGCCGTCGA
>CAZOGR010000063.1:0-8346 GCA_964579355.1 uncultured Dehalococcoidales bacterium
GGTGACGTCGGCAGTCGATGTTATCCGCGGCCTGGCCGCGATGCTGGGAATCGATATCCTGGAAATCCCGGGCGTCACCGACGGCATGGACAATGATTTTTCCGGGCAGATGAAGGGCGCTCTCGAATCGCTGGAGCGGTATGATTTGGCGGTCGTGCACATCGAAGCGCCCGATGAAGAAGGGCACAGCGGGTCGGCTGCGAAAAAAACCGAAGCCATACGAAGAATCGACCAGGATGTCATCAGCCAGGTCATTCCGATTGGTAAAGAAAACATCCGGGTACTGGTCATGCCCGACCACCGCACCCCGATAGAGCTCAAAACGCATAGCGACGAACCGGTGCCGTTTTTACTCTGGGGAGAGGGGTTCTCTCCCAACGGCGGGTCGCGGTTCACCGAATCCGAAGGGGAAAAAACGGGCCTGTACCTGGAACAGGCGCACACGATTATGAAGAGGTTGACAGGGAAAGGGTAGAAAGATATGGCACTTATCGTACGAAAATACGGCGGTTCCTCCGTTGCGGACGCGGAAAAGATACGGAATGTCGCCCGGCAGATAGCCGAAGCCGGGGATAAGGGGAACCAGGTGGTGGTGGTCGTTTCCGCCATGGGAGACACTACCGACGACCTGCTGGCGCTGGCGAACCAGGTATCCGAGAACCCGAATGCCCGGGAACTTGACGCGCTGGTTTCGACCGGTGAAATCGTTTCCGCAACCCTCCTGACGATGGCCCTGCACAGCATGGGACACAAGGCAATCAGCCTGACGGGCGCCCAGGCGGGCATTCATACCACCTCCGTCTACCGCCAGGCAAGAATCAAGGAAGTGGACTCGAAGCGGGTCAAAAAAGAACTGGATAGCGGCAATATCGTAATAGTGGCCGGTTTCCAGGGGGTGACCGAAGATATGGATGTGACAACCCTCGGACGGGGGGCCTCCGATACGAGCGCTGTCGCCCTCGCCGCCAGCCTGGGAGCGAAGGTCTGCGAGCGGTACACTGATGTCCGGGGTATTTACACGGCCGACCCGAGGGTGGTACCGGAAGCAAAACCCCTCAGGGAAATCAGCTATGAAGAGATGCTGGAGCTTGCCCAGTACGGCTCGATGCACTCGAGGGCAATAGAACTGGCGGAATTGTACAATATACCAATACTGGTGACATCCAGTTTCATGGACTGTCCCGGAACATTAATTCACGGAGAGGTAGCGATGGAAGTAAGAAATAAAGTCAGCAGCGTGGCCTATGACCTGAATGTCGCCAAGATAATGGTTGTCGGTGTTCCGGACCGTCCGGGCATCGCCAGTGCGATTTTCGAGCCGCTGGCCGAAGCGAATATCAGCGTCGATACTATCGTTCAGAACGCGAGTATCGAAAATATTACCGATTTAACCTTCACCGTCGGCAAGAACGACGCCGAAAAAGCCCTGAAGGTCGTCCGGCCGATTGCCGAATCAATCGGCGCCAGGGAATGTCTTGTCGATACGAAACTCGGCAAAATCAGCATCATCGGCACCGGCATGCAGAATGCCCCCGGTTATGCTTCGCGCATGTTCAGAACACTGAGCGACGAAGGGATTAACATCCAGTTGATTGCCACGTCCGAAATAAGGATAACCTGTATCGTCGAAGAATCGAAAGTCAAGGACGCGGTACGGGCTCTGCACCGGGCGTTCGAGCTGGATAAAGTCGACTGATTTTCCCGGAAAACCGGTAATCAAGGTTCTTTTTACTGAAATGAAGAGGAGGAATTGCCCTCCTCTTTATTTTCGTTCAGGCAGCTTGTAAAATGCGAAAGAAAAGTCGATAATAGTGCCTGTTTTTGTAGATAACAGGTTTCGGTTTACTATATAATTGAAGAGAAATAAAGAGGAGAATAATGGCGTACCAGGAAGGTGACCAGACACGACTGAAACGGCAATCGAGCAAACAGGCGGTAGCCCTGGCCATGGAGGGCAAGTGGAGAGAAGCGATTGCCGCAAATCAAAGCATTATCGAGAGTTTCCCCGAAGAGGTTGACGCATATAACCGGCTGGGAAGAGCTCACATGGAGCTGGGTGAATACTCACGCGCCCGGCAGGCATATGAAAAAGCGGTTGAGATTGACCCGTACAATATGATTGCTAAAAGGAACCTGCAGCGTCTGGCGTTGCTCAACGATTCGGTCGCCAGTGCCGCGGTCAATTATGAAAAGGTTGACCCGCAAAGCTTTATCGAAGAGGTCGGAAAAGCCGGCGTGGTCAATCTCCACCGGCTGGGAGAGTTACCGGTGCTGGCAAAGACGGTCGCCGGAAGCAAGATAAGTCTCCGGGTTTCCGGCCCGAGCCTGATAGCGGAGAACAATTTCGGCGAATACCTGGGACTGGTCGAACAGCGATATGCCAACCGGCTTATCAAGCTGATGGCCAGCGGCAACAGGTATTCGGCAGCGGTAATCAGTTCCTCGGAAGAGGCGGTCAGTATCATTATCAAGGAAACATACCAGGACCCGTCACAGACCGGCATTATGTCATTCCCTCCGAAAAGCATCGAGGCGATTCGCTCGGATGCCAGTGAGCGGATAGATGACCGGCTCATCAGGCGGCAGCTTGAAGAAGGCAATAGTTCATCCAGGGAATCCGGCTATGAAATAGTCGGAGAAGGAATTGAAGTTTTAACTGACGATATGGATGATGAGGATGAAGAAGACGAGTAACTGGAGGAATAGTATAGTATGACCATAGGCAAGACGTTACCCATCAATATTGCGGATGAGATGCGCAATTCATACCTGGATTACGCCATGAGCGTCATCGTCTCCCGGGCATTGCCGGATGTTCGCGACGGTTTGAAACCGGTACAGCGGCGCATTCTTTTCGCCATGAACGATATGGGCATTCACTACAACAGCGCGACCAAGAAGAGCGCCCGTATCGTCGGCGATGTCATGGGTAAATACCATCCGCACGGGGACTCGTCCATCTATGACGCGATGGTGCGCCTTGCCCAGGATTTCTCGATGCGTTATCCCCTCGTCGACGGCCAGGGTAACTTCGGCAGTCTCGATAACGACCCTCCGGCGGCCATGCGTTACACCGAAGCCCGCATGACCCAGCTCGCCGAGCTGATGCTTGCCGATATCGATAAAGATACCGTCAACTTCATCGGCAACTTCGACGAAAGCCTCCAGGAACCGACGGTCCTGCCGTCCCGATTGCCGAACCTGCTGCTGAACGGCGGCTCCGGAATCGCCGTCGGTATGGCAACGAATATTCCGCCGCACAACCTGAGGGAAATCAGTGACGCTATCATGTACCTTATCGACAATCCCAACGCCTCGGTCGATGAGCTTATGGAATTCGTCAAAGGCCCGGACTTCCCGACCGCCGGTATCATCCAGGGGGTCGATGGTATACGGAGCGCCTACGCCACCGGCCACGGCAAGATTGTCGTCCAGGCGAAAGCCTACATTACCGAGGCAACCGAAGCTACCCGGCGGCAGATTGTCATCGTTGAGTTGCCTTACCAGACAAACAAAGCCGCCCTTGTCGAAAAGATAGCCGACCTTGTTTCGAACAAGAGGATAAGCGATATCAGTGAAATACGGGACGAATCCGATAGAAACGGCGTCCGCGTCGTTATCGAGCTTAAGCGGGACGCTCAGCCTCAGAAGGTACTCAACGCCCTCTATAAGCACACCGCCATGCAGTCCTCCTTCTTCGTCAATATGGTGGCGCTGGTTGACGGGCAACCCCAGGTATTGAGCCTGAAAAAGTGTCTCCAGAATTTCATTGATTTCCGGCGGACGGTCATCACCCGGCGTTCGCGTTTCGAACTGAAAGGCGCGAAGGCGCGGGCACACATCCTGGAAGGGCTGAAGATTGCCCTCGACCAGATTGATAAAGTGATTGCCACGATTCGCCAGTCGGAGACAGCCGAGAAAGCCCGGCAGAACCTGATGGACACGTTCAACATGTCGCAGTTGCAGGCCCAGGCGATACTCGACATGCAGCTCCGCCGCCTCGCCAACCTCGAAAGAAAAAAGATTGAAGACGAATACACGGAAGTATTGAAAACAATCGCCTACCTTGAAGACCTGCTGGCTAATCCCAAGAGGATTCTCCAGGTAATCAAGGACGAGACGACCGAAATTAAAGACAAGTTCGGCGATGCCCGCCGCACCGAGATAAGCGCCGAGGGTATCGTGGAATTCAATGAGGAAGACCTGATACCCCATGAACGGGTCGTCGTTACCCTCAGTAACAGGGGATTCATCAAACGCGTACCCTCGAACGTGTATACCTTGCAGCACCGCGGCGGCAAGGGTATCACCGCCCATCCTGCCAGGGAAAACGATGTCGTACAGCTTTTAACCGTTGCCGATACTCATGATAACCTTCTTATCTTTACGAATCGGGGTAAAGTGTACCGTCTTAAATGCTGGGAAATACCCTCGGGCAGCTCGAGGACGGCCAAAGGCCTGGCTATCATTAACCTGATACCGATTGCCGAGAACGAACGGGTAACCGAAATCGTGGCGGTCAGGAACCTCGTGCCGGATACGTACCTCATAATGACGACCCTGAAAGGCGAAATCAAAAAGACATCTTCGGACCAGTTTGCCATCGTTCGCAGCAACGGGCTTATTGCCATGGACGTGGAAAAGGATGACGAACTCCTGATTGCCCGCCTGGCAACCGAAGAAGATGAAATCATGATAATTACCCGGGAGGGGCAGTCGATACGGTTTACCGTCGACAGCCTTCGCACCAGCCTTCGCACCAGTGGCGGCGTCAAAGGGATAAAGCTCGGTAAAGGCGACGAGGTTATCGGCATGGAAATTGCCGACCCCGAAGGCTTCATCCTCGTTGTTTCGGAAAACGGTTTCGGGAAACTGACACCGGTCACGGACTATCCCCTCCAGAAACGGGCCGGCAGCGGGGTCAGAACATTCAGGACGACCGATAAGACCGGGCTGGTGGCAGCCGCCAGGCTGGCGACGCTCAGCCAGCAGGTAATGATAATCACTGCTGATGGCATTGTCATCCGCACGCCGGTCAAGGAAAAAGACCCGAGGAAAGGCATCACCATCCAGGGCAGAAGCACCCAGGGCGTGACGCTCATGAGGCTGGAAGGTAATGACAAGGTCGTCGCGGTTACCTGCTTCGATGAAAATAAATCGTTCGAAGATTAAGAAGTCGAATTGATTTTCGTGATACAACCGGGTGCGGCCTTCTCCAGGCCGCACCCGTTACAGTTTCCGGTGCGGCAGTCGGCGGTTATCATTGCTTCCTGTGACTTGCGAAGTTCCCTCTTGAGAAAATCGGTACTGACGCCGGTCTGTATGTGCGACCACGGTAGCATTTCGTCGAGAGGCCGTTCCCGGCGGGCGTAGAAATCGGGGTCGAGCCCCGCTTCGTTGAAAGCCCGCAGCCAGGTCTCGTATTTGAAGTGTTCGTTCCAGGCATCGAATCGGCAGCCGAGTTTCCACGCCCGGTATATGACCTCACCGATACGGCGGTCGCCGCGGGAAAAAACAGCTTCGAGGAGGCTGGATTCGGTATCCGACCAGGAAAGCTTGAAGGCTTTCCGGCGCAGGCCGTTTCTGACGATTTCCTGTTTGCTCCGAATACTTTCTTCACTGTCCTGAGCCGCCCACTGAAACGGCGTGTGGGGCTTGGGAATGAAGGTCGAGATAGTCAGGCGTATCTGGGGCGGTCGGCCGCCGGTTTTACGGGCGGTTGCATAGACGTTCTCCGCCAGGCGGCAAATCGCCTCGATATCCTCCGGCGTTTCGCCTGGCAGGCCAATCATGAAGTAGAGCTTCAAGCCGTTCCAGCCGCGACTGAAGGCATCGGCAGCGGTGGCGAGTAACTGCTCCTCGGTGATGTTCTTGTTGATAATCTTCCTCATTCTCTCGCTGCCGGCTTCGGGAGCGAAGGTCAGGCCGGTTTTTTTCTGGGAAGAAATCGAATCCAGCAGGTTAACCGAAAAACTGTCGATGAACAGGCTCGGCAGAGATATCGAAAGGTGCTTGTGAGTCTTGACGAGGCCGGCGGCTAGTTTTTCGATACCGGCGTAATCGCTGGTACTGAGGGAAACGAGGGAAAGCTCGTTATAGCCGCAATTGGCGATAATCTCATCGGCGGCGTTCATCACTTCTTCGAGAGGCCGTTCGCGGACCGGCCGGTAGATTATCCCGGCCTGGCAGAAGCGGCAGCCGTGACTGCACCCCCGCTGTATCTCGATTGCCCCGCGGTCATGCACCACCTCGATGAACGGCACGATGGGACTGGTGACAGGCGGGGGGAGGGTATCGACGATGCGCCGCTGTATGACCGGAGGTGCTTCGGGAATATCGGGAGTAACGGCGGTGACGTGTCCCGCCGAATCGTAGCTGACGCTGTAAAAGGAGGGAACATAAACCCCCGGAATCGACGCCGCTTTCCGGAGAAACCCCTTTTTTTCGATTCGTTTCCCCGGTTTTTTCAGGCTGACGAAGCAGTCGATAAGTTCCGAAAGGACCTCTTCCCCTTCGCCGATGACGAAAAGGTCGATGAAGCGGGCCATCGGTTCCGGATTGACCGTCGAACCGCCGCCGGCGATGACAAGGGGAAACGAGTCGCCCCTTTCCTCCGCCAGCACCGGGATACCAACAAGGTCGAGGGCGTTCAGGACGTTTGTATAGCAAAGCTCGTAACCCATCGAGAAGCCGATGATATCGAAATCGCTCACGGGCATGCGGGATTCGAGGCTGAAAAGCGGTACCTTCTCCTGTCTCATCAGGTCTTCCATGTCCGGCCAGGGGGAAAATGCCCGCTCGGCAAGGGTGTCTTCCCGCCGGTTCAGCAGGTCGTAGAGAATCTGAATGGCCATGTTGGACATGCCGATTTCATACGAATCGGGGAAAATGAGAACGGTTTTTACCGGGGTCGTATTCCAGTCTTTGGTTATGGTATTCCATTCGTTGCCTGTATAGCGGGCCGGTTTCTGGACGCGGTGGAGCAGTTTATCGAGATTCTGTATCAAAAATTTTTCATCCCTTCTCTGACATTATACTTGAAGCGGCCGGCGATGGGCTAGGGAAGCGCTGGTTGAGTCGCTCTCGCTTGAAAAGACCGGGCATGAATTATACTATGGAGAGGTAGGAACAGCTACCCGGACTTTCCGCGTTATACGGGAAAATAACCTGAAATAAGGGAGGACGGTACGTCGGATGGACGTCAACATTCCTTACGCCCTGCTTCTGACCACCTTCGCCGGCCTTTCGACCGGTATCGGCAGCGTCATCGCCTGGTTCATCAAAAAGCCCAGTTACGCCTGGCTGGCGGCCATGCTGGGTTTTTCCGCCGGGGTGATGGTGTATGTTTCATTCGCCGAATTACTGAAAACCTCGATTGACGACATCGGTTTCGGCCTGGCGAACCTCGTCTTTTTCGGCGGCATTGTCTTTATCGGGGTTATCGATATGCTGGTCCCGCATAACTACGAGGAAGAATTCATCGGCGATTCAGCCTTCGTCAATACCCCTCACGACCAGCGCAGCCTGGGTACGGTAACCGGCGCCGGTTCGAAATCGACCTCCATTCTGAAGAGAGCCGGCCTGTTTACGGCCCTCGGGGTAGCTATCCATAATTTCCCGGAGGGGCTGGTCACCTTCAGCGCCGCTGCCACGGGAGATGTCGCCATGGGAATGGCGATTGCCACGGCGATAGCCATTCACAATATCCCGGAAGGCATCGCCGTTTCAATGCCCATCTTTTACGGTACCGGCAGCCGGAAACGGGCTTTTCTCTTTTCCTTCGGGTCAGGCCTTGCCGAACCGGTCGGAGCGCTACTCGGGTTTGCGGTGCTGAGGCCGTTTCTCACCGATTCGCTGCTTTCCGGCATGCTGGCCTTCGTTGCCGGCATAATGGTCTACATAAGCCTCGACGAGCTGCTGCCCCTGGCCCACAAATACGGCCGGGAGCACCTCGTCATCATCGGTACGGTTCTCGGTATGGCGGTGATGGCGGTCAGCCTGCACCTGCTGATATAAAAGTACGGAAAAGGGAGGTGAGTATGAGTACAATGGTTGATATCGCCGGTAAAAACGACCTGGATGACGGGAAAATGAAAGCAGTCACGGTACAGGGGAAGGAATTGCTGCTGGCAAGGGTGAAGGGGGAGTATTTCGCCATCGGGAATATCTGCCCCCATCTGAAAGGCCGGCTTTCGGAAGGCACCCTTGAGGGTTATACGGTCACCTGCCCGAAACATGGTTCGCAGTTCGATATCCGCACCGGCGAAAATATCCGCTGGCTCAAAGGCTCTGGCCTGGTCGCGAATGTCGCAAAGGTCGTGAAACCGCCCCGTTCCGTACCGGGGT
>CAZOGR010000064.1:0-1436 GCA_964579355.1 uncultured Dehalococcoidales bacterium
GCCCATATCTGACGGAGACTGACCGGAGCGCACATCAGCGTCTCGATGACCCCTTCCCGCTTCTCCAGGAGAAACACCTGGGCGGTTGCGGTATAGGCAACAAAGAGGGCAATCGAAAGACTGAGGAAAAAGGCCGCCCCGTCGATGGCGCCTTCCCCGTTACTGACGACATTCTGGGAATACATGAAAGCGAAAAAGCCGGCGAACACCATCCCCAGGATAAGGGACGACCGGGCTTTGAGGAGTTCCTTGACTTCTTTTCCCGCGATGACGAGTATTTTCCCCATTACTTCTCCTCCTGGTGCATTATCCCGATGTAAATGTCTTCGAGTGACTGCCGGGAAACGGTTATCTCTTCAACACTCACCCCCTGCCCGACCAGGTAGGCAAGCAGGTCGGACGATTTCTTCCCCCCGTTCAGCCCGGCGGTCAGCGTGACTGCATTTTCCCGGTTGCGAAACGCAGCAAAGTCATACCCTTCGAGGAGGTTTCGGGCTTTTTCGGCATGGGAGCTGTCGGTAAGGACGATTCTCACCGACGTTTCTTCCGGCCTCCCCCTCAGGTTTTCGATAGTATCGAACGCCCGTATCTGCCCTTCCTGGACGATAGCCGCCTTCGAGCAAATCCGCTGCACCTCATCAAGGTCATGCGAATTGAGGAAAATGGTCATTTTCCTCTCACCGGAGAGACGGAGCAGTAAATCCCGCACCATCTTCTGCGCCTCCGGGTCAAGCCCGGCCGTCGGCTCGTCGAGGAACAGCACCTCAGGCTCATGAATGAGCGCCCGGGCAAGCCCGAGTTTCCGCTTCATGCCTTTCGAAAAATTCCCGACCCGGTCATTCCTCCGCTCGGTCAGTCCGGCAAACTCGAGCATCTCGCTGATTTTCCGGCGCCGGTCCGAAACACCGTAAAGTCGGGCATAGTACTCAAGATTGTCATTGGCTGAAATCCGGTCGTACAGGCCGTCCCGGTCGAGGAGCACCCCGGCCCGGTTCCGGGCACCCGTATCGCATGATAAGTCTTTCCCGTTAACAAGCGCTTTCCCCTCACCCGGCTTTAACAGACCGAGGATTATCCGCATCGTCGTCGTCTTACCGGCTCCGTTCGGACCCAGGTAACCGAAAATATCCCCCTGCGAGACGCTGAAACTGATATCCTTCAGCACCTCCCGCTTCCCCAGCCGCTTGCTGATACCCTCCAATACAATCGTTTCATTCATGGTTACCGTTCTTTCTCCTTCGTTTCCCCGTAGAGAAACAGGTCTTCTATTTTTACCCCGAACAGGCGGGCAATTTTAAAAGCCAGCGGCAGCGACGGGTCGTACTGACCTCTCTCTATCGATATAATAGTCTGCCTCGTCACACTCAATTTCTGCGCCAGGTCTTCCTGCGTCATGTCATGCTCGGCCCGGTACACTTTCAGCCTGTTCTTCACGA
>CAZOGR010000064.1:1536-8338 GCA_964579355.1 uncultured Dehalococcoidales bacterium
TCTTCCTGCGTCATGTCATGCTCGGCCCGGTACACTTTCAGCCTGTTCTTCACGATTCGTGGTTCCTTATGAATCTCTAAATAGTTTTAATATTCGTGGTTGTCCGGTAACAGGAATCTTAACAAGAAAAGAGTAATTATTGTCCGATAGAAACGGTTGTTTTTATTCGTAGTTGTTTCTAAATCCCTCTCAATCTCCCTTTCAAAAGGGAGAAGCTGCATCGTCTGCCTCTCTTCAAACTTACGAAGAGGGATTTTTAGGACGGCCTTGATACTTCTTTAAAAGACTCCTAATGCTTTCTGTCCTGGTAGAGATGGGTAATGTTGAATATAATCATCTGAGCACAGGCCGCATACGCCAGCACGGTCCCTGCCAGCTTCCAGTCAGGCGAAAAACGGTTTCCCCACAGGATAAGCACCAGAGACGCGATGGCAAGCAGCGGCATGGTAATACCGAAAGCCAGCCGGGCCGCCTTTTCCGCAATCAGGTTACTCCGCTCATCCTCCATCACTTCCTTTACCCGCCTCTTGAGCAGGTAACTCAGCGCCATTGCCACTCCGATACCCGCGAGCGGGATAAGGACGTTCGCTTCAGCCGCCACCGACCACCCGACGAGAATCCCCACCACGGCGGTAATCGCCATCCTGCACTTCCGGTACTGTGCTTTGTTCATCCCCTGTCCTCGAACCTGGTTTCGTTACTCAACATTGTAAAACTTCCTTTTCTATATGTCTAGGTTACTATACATTATTGTTGTAACATCCCAAATGTTTCGGATTATCCTGACATTGACTTACCTTATTGCAACACGTATAATACACGTGTATAGAGGGATTATGCAGAAAAAACTAACGTTAACCATCGATGAAGAAGTGTACGAAGGTCTCCGTAAACATATCGGTCCGGGGAAGATAAGCAAGTTTATCGAAGACCTGGTACGACCTCACGTGGTATACCCTGACATGGAAGAAGCATATCGCGAAATGTCCCGTGACGTGGTGAGAGAAGCGGAAGCCGAAGAGTGGGCTGAAACCACCTTCAAGGATTTTACCAGTGAAACGGAGTGAAGTCTGGTGGGTTAACTTCGACCCGTCGGTCGGTGGTGAAATCAGGAAAAAGCGACCGGCGGTCATTCTCAGCAACGATTCATCGAACAGGTACCTGAACCGGGTTCAGGTCGTTCCTCTTACCAGCCATACGGAGAAATTATATCCCAGTGAAGCGCTGGTCACCTTGAACGGCACGCAGAGTAAAGCCATGGCCGACCAACTGGCAACGGTGAGTAAAATGCGGCTGATATCCTGTGCCGGTACTATCTCCGGTGAAGACATGCGGAAAATCGAAGAAGCCGTCAGGATTCAACTCGGTATGGTGTAGTATTCCTTGACACGGGACAGGTAGTATCCTCAGATGGAAATGATGAGTCACAGCTCGCTTTCTCGTTTTTGTCGCAAGATGCCGATATTCCTTACTCCTTGATGACAATCTCTTGTCGGTACGAGGAATCCCGACGTCCCACGGTGTTAGCGTACGATAAGATATCGGGATGACGCGGCAATCTCTATCATCAGCCCAACTCAAAAGCGAAATCTGTCGAATCTCTATTGATTGCTTCGTCCCGATTCGCTTCGCTCTTACGGGATTAAGAAACCTTCCCGATTAAAATACGGGATGAAGACATCTGTTGACGAATGGCCCGCAACAGCGGTCAACCCTGAGTCTCTCTTGTAACCAGTCTCACTGGTCAGTCAGGCTGGTTAGGCTGCGACTATCTATAATAGTGGATTAGTGCCCCGTGTAATTATTGTTTAAGCTGAATTCCATTGTTTTATTGATTTGTCCCAAGTCATAGATTTTTTACCGTTGAAAAACGGTATCCAGAAATCCCTGAATACTAAAAGGCCCCCGCTCTTACGAACGGAGACCTTCATTTTTACCGTATAGTTACGTTACCGGTTCTTCCACACCGGATTCCGCTTCTCCAGGTACGCCTTCAACCCCTCCTGCCCGTCTTCGGTCGCCCAGCTTTCGATACCGAGCTCGACCGCCTTGTCCACCGACTTTACAAAGTCGGGAATCTCGGCACAGGTGTAAAACGCGTTCCTGACCAGCTTCACGCTGAGGGCGCTTATCTTGAGGAACTGCCCGGCCATCGCTTCCGCCGCCGCATCAAGTTCCTCTATCGGCACCACCTTGTTCACCAGCCCGAACCGCTCGGCATCCGCCGCCGTCATGTTCCCGCCGAGCAGCAGCATCTCGAACGCCTTTTTCTCTCCAAGTATCCTCGGCAGTGCCGGCGCCGCCACCGGAGCAAGGCCGCCGAGAACGATTTCCGGCTGCCCCATCTTCGCCTTCTCACAGGCGACCGCCAGGTCGCACCCGAGAATTAGCTCGCAGCCGCCCCCGAGGGCAATCCCGTTCACCACCGCAATGCTCGGCTTCCCCAGCCCCCGCAGCAGTTTGAACATCCGGCCGAATTCCTTCATCATCACCGGCATCTTGTCGCCCACATGGTCGCCCACTTCCACCCCGGCGCAGAACGCCCGCTCGCCGGCGCCCCGAATCAGCAGCACCCGCGTCTCCTCGTCCTTCGCCAGTTCCGTGAACGCGTCGCACATCTCACCGATGGTCGCCTGGTCCATCACGTTCACCGGAGGCCGGTCGATGATAAGTTTTGTTATCCCGTTGTTTTTCTCTATTTTGATGTTGGTGTATGCCATGAGTTAACCTCTCTTTTCATACTCGTGAAAAACCGGGCTTCCTGCGAAAACCCGGGATGACAAGCAGTCTAAATTTTTTTAAATCCCCCTTTATCCCCCTTTTCAAAAGGGGGTATTTCCAGCGGATTACTTCACCTGCCAACCATTAAGAGGAAAGAGAAAGCCCGGCATTTTAACCGGGCTTTCGTGTTTCTCTGTTATTACTGCTCTTTCGGTTTCGCCAGCACCTGCTCCATCAGGTCGTCGCTGTATTCGACGCCCTGCGCCACGAGCTGCCGGTACTTGATGTAATCGATGTTCCTCGTACCGGTAATGCCGGACGTATTGAAGGCATTGAATCCGAGCCAGGCTTCGGTGTTCATGTTAGCCGCCAGCCAGTACATGGAGCCTACCTTTGCCTGATCCCAGAAGAATTTCTTCTTGGAGCGTATCTGTTCGACCGTCATCTGGAGGCAGAGCGGCATCAGGTTGGCAATCGTCCAGACCATGCCGTCGACAAAAGCATCCAGTTTCGACCAGTCTGTCTGGAGCGTCTTCAGCAGGTCGAGACCGGCCCGCAGGTCGGTGCCTTTCTTCATTTCGCCGTAGACAATCTCGCCGTTTTCGACATATTTATCGGTGATGACGCGCGGGTCTCTTACCCAGTTCCCGGCCGCATCTTTCTTGATGGGTAACGCCTTGGTGATGAAACCGAGCCGCTCCATCTTGTAGGCGCTCCACTGCTCGTTGGAGAAGCAGTTCCACATCGCCAGTTCGGTCGTCGGAAGCTGCCACGGCAGGAAGTCGGTCGAACCGCCTGTCGGGGTCGAGCCATGAGCCGTTCCCGCCTGGCCGAACGTCGCGGTGTCAGCCGCTACGGTAAGGTCGCAGGCCTGGCCGATTTCCTGACCGCCGGCAATTCTCATGCCGTTCGCCCGGCAGATAACCGGTACGCGGGCAGTCAGAATACTGTCGACCATACCGTTGAACAAATCGATGTAGTCGGCATATTCCTTCGGTCGTTTGGTATAGTATTCAGCGTATTCTTTTGTATTGCCGCCGGTGCAGAACGCCCGGTCGCCCATGCTGGTGAAGATAATGGCGACAACGCTTCTGTCCATCGAAGCTTTGTGCATCCCCGCCTGGACGCCTTTCACCATCTCGGTGGTGTAAGAACCGTACTGGGCAGGATTGTTGAGGGTTATCCATGCCGTGTAAAGCCCGTCGACCTTCTCTCCGGTATTCGGGTTAACCAGCGGTTTTTTCTCGTACATGGTGCAAGGAGCTTCGGTACCGAAATGCTCGTCACCGAAGAGCTGGTGACTTTTCAAGTTGCTATCCCTGGGTATCCAATCCAATGACATCGCTGTTCCTCCGTTTTTATTTTTTCTATATTCTAAAAATCAGGGAGAAGGACAATCCGTTTGTCCAGTCCGCCCTTGTGGGCGTCTTCGAAAGCCTGCTGTATCTGGCTCATCGGTCGGGTCTCGATGAATGGCTCGATTTCAACTTTTTTCTCCTGAACCATCTTGAGCACCGCCGGGTAATAGCCCGGTAAGCAGCCCCAAGTACCGATGATTTCGGCATCGAATGCCATCAGCCTGGATAACTGGTAGGTATTCTTCTGCATCCCGTATCCGGCAATGACCATCTTGCCGACGTAGGAAAGCAGTTCGAGGCCGATTTCCTGCCCGGCCGCCGAGCCGGTCCATTCGAATATCTTCCATCCCCAGTTGGGCAGCTTGTTTTCTTTGCTGTACGCCCGGAAAGCATCCCGCACTCCCTTTGCGTCTTTATCGAGGGTGCTGATGGTTGCGGTAGCCCCGTATTTCTTGGCTCTGTCCAGCTTCTCCTGGTTGCGGGCGATAACCACCACTTCCTTGGCTCCCATCGCCTTGAGAATCTGGGTGGCGTAGACGCCCAGCCCGCCGGTACCGCCGAGGACTATCGTATAGTCGCCCGGTTGCACGTCGGCTCTCTTCGCTGCCTGGTAAGGAGACGTCACGGCATCGGCGATGACCGCGAACTTCTCCAGCGCCATGCCTTTCCTGTCATCGATGACGCACAGGTCGCCCGCCGGTACCACGATGTGGCTCGAAAAACCGCCGTAGATGCCGTAACTGTTGCCGGGCATCTTCTGGGCAAGGCATCGGTTTCCCCGGCCGGAAGCGCAGATAGGGCAGTTGTTGCACGGCATGACCGCCGGGATGATGACATCCTTCCCTATCATGTTCTCCTCGCCGGCAATCACCGTCCCGCTGATTTCATGCCCGAGCGTCAGCGGGGGTTGATTCACCGTCGGAACGCCGTCATAAAAGTAGCCGAGGTCGGTATGGCATACGCCGCATCCGGCGATTTTTACCAGCACCTCTCCTTTCTTGATTTCAGGCATGTCGATGGTCGTTTTGGTCAGTTTACCCGGCTCCGTCATTTGCCAGGTCTGGATTTTTTCCGGTATACTCGCCATAATAGCCTCCTTATATTCTCGGACTATTCGATTTCCCGTTTCGCGCCCGGACGAAAATCTCTGCTGGTACTTTTTACGTAGTACGATTTTCGCCGCACGAATAGTCGGATTTTATCAAGTATTGCCGTATGTTGTCAATTTCGTTGCGCGTGAATTTCGTGACACTTCCGGTAGTGAACCTCTGTTTCCTGTATAATGAATGTTATGGAAAACGATAACCTCACCAGGTACGAACTGGCGGTCGATGAACCGGGTACCCGGATTGATAAGTATGTCGCCGCTAAAACCGAAGGCCTTTCCCGCACCCGCGCCCAGAAGCTCATCGAAGACGGCCGCGTCCGCGTCAACGGCGAGATTGCCCGCGCCGGCTACAAGCTGGAACCGGGCGACCGTATCACCGTCGAACTTCCCCCTCCCGACCTGCCTGCTTTCGTCGCCGAGGATATCCCCCTCGATATCGTCTACGAAGACAGCGACCTCCTCATCGTCAACAAGCCGGCCGGCATGCCGGTCCACCCGGCGCCGGGACACGCTTCCCGCACCCTCGTCAACGCCCTCCTGGCTCACGTGCCCGGCTTCCTCGAAACCTTCGGCACCGACCGCCCGGGCATCGTCCACCGGCTCGATAAGGACACCTCCGGCGTCATGGTCGTCGCCAAGAATATGCCCGCCCGCCAGAGTATCATGGAGCAGTTCAAAGACCGTACCGTCGTGAAAAAGTACCGGGTGCTCGTCAAAGGCCGCCTCACCCCCCCTGAAGGCGTTATCGAAGCCCCCGTCGGCCGCGATCCCCGCCACCGCCAGCAGATGGCCGTCGTCTCTGAAAGCCGGGGCAGGGACTCGGTTACCGAGTATACCGTCCTTGATTATGTCGGCGATTTCTCTTTTCTCGAAGTCCGCCCCGTCTCCGGCCGCACCCACCAGATACGGGTGCACTTCAAGGCAATCGGCTACCCCGTCGCCGGCGACCGGGTCTATGGCGTTGCCGCTCCGCCTCTGAAACGACAGTTCGTCCACGCCGCCGTCCTCGGCTTTATCCTTCCTTCCACCGGCGAGTATCAGGAATTCACCGCCCCCCTCCCGGACGATTTACAGCAGGCCCTCGACAAGCTCCGGTAGGTTCGCTGTCAATCCAAGGCATTCCTCCTTTAGTAGTGCAGGGTGGGTACAGTCCCCGATAATCCGGCAAACCCGCCCTGTAAACCTAACTAATTCACCAATGCAACATGCCAGGGACGTAACCCACCATCTGATATCGCACTTTCTCTGTCATGCTGAACCTCTATTTCACGTTCATCCTGAGCCTGTCGAAGGATAATCAGAGACTCGCAATGTATCGGAGGGGACCAGGGGATTTTAGAAATTTCCTCAACAGATATTACCCGCACTTACACTTGACTCTCCTCCGGTCCCTTCGACTACCGCGTCATTCTCGTCCCCTCACGTGTCATTCTCGCGAATGCGAGAATCTTACATCCCTTGAACCAGGCAAAATATCCCTCTGAATAGCCTGCCCCTGCCCGCAGTTGTCTGTTTCGTCAATTCCCAAGCTTACCCTACTTCCAGAGGTGGGAAACCCTTAAATCTTGACACTTTCTTGATACTCTTTCCCCACTTCTTGACACCTGCCTGATAC
>CAZOGR010000065.1:0-8268 GCA_964579355.1 uncultured Dehalococcoidales bacterium
GCATCTTTTTCCACCAGCCTGCTGCTCAGGATAATCGCATCTTCAAAGTTATAGCCTTCCCAGCTCATGAAGGCGCAGAGCACGTTCTGACCGAGAGCCAGTTCGCCTTTTTCCATCGATGAACTATCGACAAGAATCTGGCCTTTCCTGACACGGTCGCCCTTGAATACCAGCGGTTTCTGATTCGTGCAGGTACCCTGGTTGGTGCGGATAAATTTCAGAAGCTGATACTTGTCAACCTTACCATCATCGGTGGTGACTTCGATAGCCGAACTGGTAGCAGAAGTAACCATACCGCCATTCCGGGCAATGATGACCTGTCCGCTGTTCTCGGCAGCTTCGGCTTCCATACCGGTAGCCACCAGCGGCGCAGTGGGTGTCAGCAGCGGTACCGCCTGACGCTGCATGTTCGAACCCATCAGGGCACGGTTCGCATCGTCATGCTCAAGGAACGGAATCAATGAGGCGGCAACGCTGAATATCTGTTTCGGAGAAACATCCATGTATTCGACCCTGTCAGGAGCTTCGTAGAAATACTGGCCGGATTGCCTTACTTCAACCTTTTCATCGGCGAACTGACTTTTCTCATCGAGGCGGGCATTCGCCTGGGCAATGACATACCGGTCTTCCTCATCAGCAGGCAGATAGGATACCTCGGCAGAGACAAAAGGAACAACCTGTACCGAAGACAGTCCGGCTTCTTTTATCTTCTCGATATGTTTTTTCGTGAAAGTCGAGCCGGCTTTAATGATGACATTGCCTTCGTTATCCGAAATCTTGTCGCGGGCAATCCTGCCTTCGAGCATATCGGAATCGGCAGGAAGTTCAGCGAGAACCTTCCGGTAGGGTGTCTCGATGAAACCATAGCGGTTAATCCTGCCGTAGGTAGCAAGCGAACCGATTAAGCCGATGTTCGGGCCTTCAGGCGTCTCGATGGGGCAAATTCTGCCGTAGTGGGAATAATGGACATCCCTGACCTCAAATCCGGCACGGTCGCGGGAGAGACCACCGGGACCCATCGCCGAAAGACGGCGTTTGTGGGTAAGTTCAGCTAGAGGATTGGTCTGGTCCATGAACTGCGAAAGCTGTGAGCTTCCGAAGAATTCACGAATTGCGGCGACAACCGGCCTGATATTGACGAGGGCGCTCGGGGTTGCCGATTCGGCGGGAATAGTGCTCATTCTTTCCTTGGCGACACGCTCAAGCCTGACCAGGCCGATACGGAACTGATTCTGAATAAGCTCGCCGACGGTTCGGACACGCCGGTTACCGAGATGATCGATATCATCCGCTTTTTCGGCGCCTATATTCACCATCATGACCCGACGGATGATTTCTATCATGTCTTCACGGGTCAGGGCACGCTGATTTTCCGGGGTATCGATGCGAAGCCGCTTATTCAACTTGTACCTTCCGACCATCCCCAAATCATAATGAATCGGATTGAAGAACATGTTTTCGATAAGTCTTCGGGCGTTCTCGAGGTTGGGCGGGTCACCAGGCCTCATTTTTCGATAAATACTAAGGAGTGCCTCATTGGTGTCATGCACCAGCGGCTCACGCTCCAGGGTAGTCGTGATAAACTGCAGTTGGGCAGCATCTTTATCAAACAACTGCATCAGTTCTTCATCACTGCTGTATCCGATTGCCCGCAGGAGAGTTGTCGCCGGAATTTTTCTTTTACCGTTAATCTTGACGGATATTACTCCCTGGTTATTCGTCTCGAATTCAAGCCATGCGCCATGTCCGGGAACGAGTTTGGCATGACAGAGCTTGTTACCACTGTTCGGGTCTTCTTCAGCTACGAAATAGACCCCCGGTGAACGCAGTAACTGGCTCACTACGACTCTTTCGGCACCACCGGTGATAAAGGTACCTTTGGTTGTCATCAGGGGGATATCACCGAAGAACAGGTCCTGTTCTTTTATCTCGCCTGTCCCTTTTACCAGTAGCCTCGTTTTGATATAAAGAGGTGCGGAAAAGGTCAGGTCACGCTGGCTGCACTCCTGCTCCGAGTTTCGAGGATCACGAAATTCATAACCGATAAAGCTGATTTCCTGCCTGTTGCCGGTGAAATCTTTAATGGGTGAAATTTCTTCCAGTAACTGCTTAAGGCCTTCTTCCTGGAACCATCTGAAAGAATCCAGTTGCACCTGAATCAGATTAGGCACATTAAGGATTTCAGGCAGGCTTGCGTAGGATTTTCTTGAGGTCGAGGGTAATTTTTTCTCTGCATCTTTAGGCGGCACAAATACCATGCGTACTCCAACTCCTTCAACTAGGCTTTATTACAAACACGGACCCGTGAAAAATGAGTCCGAAAAATGGGCGCAATAAGGTCAAGAGGTTAATAGTGGATCTATAATAAGACAATGAAAAGCGATATTCTTTGAAGGCATAATCCCGCAGAGTAATAGTACCATCGGGAATGGCAGTTGTCAAGCATTTTTCCTGAAAATATGCTATTATATATGTTTGGTTACTCTTGCGGTCCGTTCCAGTGTGATTTTACCGCCGCTACTAGGTCATCGTATCCACCATCATTATATATCACCACGTCCGCATGACTGATGCGTTCTTCGTTTGATGTCTGCGAGTGAATACGGGCAAGAACTTCTTCCCGGCTCAGCCCCCGTTGCTTTTTCAGACGTTCGATAACGACCTCTTCAGAGACAGCCGTCGCCCATATTTCATCCACCAGGTGATCCCAACCGGCTTCTACCAGCAGGATGACTTCAAGAACAATAAGCGGCACACCCTGCCGGCGGAATTCATTCAACCGCGATTTCACCAGATTGTAAGCCCGGGGATGAATGATGCTGTTCAGCTTTTCAAGAGCCTGAGGATTGTTAAATACCTTTGCCCCGAGTTTTTTCCGGTCAATTTCCCCGTTTTCAACAAGGATATCCTTCCCGAAGGTTTTCACTACCTCGCGATACCCTTCTGTCCCCGGAATGAAGACCTCATGGGCAACTTTATCAGCATCGATAACCTTGGCTCCCATCTCAGCTAAAATAGCCGCGACGGTACTTTTTCCGCTGCCTATTCCTCCGGTCAGACCGATTACTTTCATCGTTCCCTCTTTCTATTGTCTTTTCTGCCAGTCGTATCCCTGGAGCAATCCCCTGACATAGGCTGCCTGTCCGGCATACTGAAAACCATCATTTATCAAACCGCTGAGTCTCCGATAAACCGGGATACTCCGGTTGAAGGTAGGACTGTAGGATTCGTCTTCAAGGATAACTTCGGACAGGTTACTGCCAAGGTACTCGCGCATTCGTTCGAGAACATCGTGGTGATACTTCATAATGGTGACGGAATCCGGAGCCCTGAACCGGGACATCTGTTCAAGTGCATAATTATAGCCGGTTTCCCGAGGGTCCGGATTCATACTGAAAACCGCGAACCACGATTCGCTTATCCAGAGCTGCTGCTTGCCCATCATCTCGGACACATCCCTGTCGTGACACCGTGTCAGCATCCAGGTTAGAAAGCCAATCGAACCGGCGTCAGGCGCCGGCTGCAGGTTCAGTTCTTCGTCAGTCAATCCGTCGAGCACCTGGGCAATCCGGGCGGCAATCCGGTCGAATAAATCCATTATGAGTTCCTGCCAGTTCATCTAACCCTCCGCAGCGCGCAGTATTCAACCGCTCAATGTCGTGAAACATAGTCTTCTTTTCTTATGGCAAGGTCAAACCGGTAGTTAGTTTTCTCCCCTTTCGGCTGCCGGTTTTTCGCCAGAACCGAATAGCCGTTTTTCAGAAAAGCCCGCAGGCTTCTCGGGTTATCTTCAGCAATATCGCACCCGAAAATCAAGTCGGCGTTTTCAACTTCAAAGCCGAATTTCGTCAGCAAGCCGATGGAACCGGTACCGATTCCTCGATTCCAGAGTTCTTTTTTTCCGATAACGATATCGATTCTCCGGCAATCCCGGCCCGGAAATTGTACCAGTATTCTCCGAAGATTCATCTTCTGAATCCAGCACTCCCCTGTCGGCTTACCGTTATATTCTATAATAAAACAATAGGCATTCAGAGATACAGACCGGTACATTTCCTGAACCCGTTCCATAGTCATAGACTCGATAGCTTCGCTATCGGCAAAATAGAGTATCTCCGGGTCGTTATTCCATTCGTACAAATTATCCCAGTCCGCTTCGGTCATCGGGCGAAGGGATATTTTCCGTTCGGCCAGCCTGATATTGTGCACAACGAGTCTCATATTTCCCTCGCGAAAGTCAGACCTCTGACCGATTTCGCACCGGAGGCCTTCAAGGCTGTTGCACAGGCATTCAGGGTAGCTCCGGAAGTCGAAACATCATCGATAAGAATAATTTCCATTTTTGCCAGGCTCCGGTCGACGCACGCGAAAGCCCCCGCAACATTCGTTCTCCGCTCGTCGACACTGGTTGTTTTTGCCTGGGGAGAACCTGCCCGGAGTTTTATCAGTGAGGTCGCATTGACCGGTAAACCGGTCAGTACGGAAAGTTCTTTCGCCAGGAGAAACGACTGGTTATAGCCTCTTTCCCGGAGACGTTTCGGATGAACCGGTACGGGTACCAGTACCTCACCGGGAACCGGGTAATGGCAGAGATAATCACTGATTAATACCGCCAGAGTAGGAGCAACCGCCCGTAGATTCCGGTACTTGAGCTGGTAGACCAGTTGTTTCACCACTCCTTCGAACCGAAAAGGAGACCGGATACCATCAATATCCGCCAGCCAATTAACGCACGATGCACAGACGACTTCGCTTGCCTGGGGTCTGCCACAGAGCGGACACACGGGAGGCATAATTCGAGGTAGCCTGGAAGTACAGGAAGGACAAAGAAACAAGCCTTCTTTTCCGCAACCAATACATCGCTTGGGAAAAAGAAGATTAAGTAAAAACTCCCTCAGTTTTAATTCATGAGGAAGCACTTTTCCCTTCCGGTTATTCTATGTTATGTACTATTTTCTCAGCGAGGGCGGCTGGCGTGCAGTGAACCGCTCATGATAGGCTCGTCGATGTAAACATCGCCGTTCCTGATTTTGATGTTGTACCCGCAATCAGGATTGGTGCATACCCACGCTTTGTAGTAGATATTGGCCCCCTGGCTGCCAAAATCGGACAGGGGCACCAGGTCTCCGGTTTTGCATCTCTGACATTTAGGAAAACTAACTTGTTCCACGAGGTCCTCCTCCCAACCTGATATTATGTATTTTTGAGTTTGAACTAGTATACACCAAGCGAAAGCTGATTACAAGGATTTATTTGAGCAGAACTGAATTGATTGGGGTATACATCGGTCCCCGCCGGGTCAGTTCGCTCCTTATCAGCCAAATGGTATCAACGGGAAATGGTACAGGTTTAATAAATGTTCCGGTTACCAGCTTGCCGAACCACTCTCTTTCTTCGGCTTTCGCATTATCCCTGATTCTTGCCAGGGTGATATGCGGGCTGAATCCCCGTTTTTCGGAAGGGAACCCAAACTTTTCAAGTCTGGCTTCGATATTCTTCTGAAGCAGGTTAAGTTTTCCAAGATCGCCTGCCAGTCCCGCCCAAGCAATCCGGGTGTTTCGCGGATTGGGAAAAACACCAAGTCCCTTTATCTCAAGAGTAAATGAGGAGATGCCGGTAGTTGCCTGGCTGATTGTTCCGGAGATATCGCCGACTTTCCCGGGGTCGATATCCCCGAGGAACTTCAGGGTCAGGTGAATGTTTTCCGGTTCCACCCACTTCACCGGGACAACCGTACCGGATTTCAGCAGCCCCTCAATTTTTCGCAGGTGGTCCTGAACATCCGCAGGCAGGGTAACAGCTATGAATGAGCGGATTTTCTCCATGCTTCCTACCTTTAACGCTGCCCCAGGCCGAGCAGTTCAGCGGCGTTTCCGCCGAGAATCATCTGTTTCGTGCCGGTTGTCAGTTCGAGAGCCTCGATTTCATCCAGCAGCTTTTTCGGCCTGAGCAGCGGATAATCAGTCCCGAAAAGAATCTTCTCCGGGCCGGCGAGCCGTATAACATGGTTATATATCTCTTTATCATAGAGATAGGGCGAGGCGGCGGTATCGAAATAGACATTCGCCATGGCTTTTTTCACTTCCGGCATCAGATAATAGAAAGGCAAGCCCCCTCCCCAGTGGGCAGCGACGATTTTCAGCTCAGGATAGCGTAAAACGAAAGGATACAGGGTATCCGGAGTAACGTTGCCTTTGCCGCTGTAGCGATGCCCTACCGGCTCCGAAACATGAGGCAGGAAAACCATATCGCTGGTTATCATCACTTCGGCGAAATCGTCCATTAATGCCGTGTCAGCAAGGTCGATTTCCTGTACATCCGGCCGGACTTCCCCGACTCCCCGGATTCCGTTTTTGGCGCATCGTTCGATTTCTTTGAAAGCATCATCGCGGGCAGAAGGTTGAACAGCACAGAATCCAATTAACCGGTCGGGGTAGCGGTGAATCGATTCCAGGATATAGGAATTGGTCTCGACGCAAAGTTCATGCGTCGTCCAGCCGATATTGAGGACGACAGACATGCCGATTCCCTCGTTATCCATGCTTTCGATGAGTTCCTCGGCAGTAACGAGGCGAGCTTTATCGTTCGAGTAGAGTTCGGCGAAGCACGGGTCGGCTTTGATATAGCGTTCGCGGTATTCCTTTACTTTCGGGGGAAAAATATGTGTATGAAAATCGATTATCACCGGATTATTATATAGGAACGAATACTTTTCCTTCAACAGAATATGATTTTCGGTGTAACAATGAGCTAGCACTAGTTCTGAGCAGATATCTAGACCATTATAGGCAACTGTTTATTATCGCTGCCTTTCATTAACTCTGTACGGATATTTCTTGAGTTGCGACACATGCCGCCCTGCGTTATTATTATATTAATTAGCAATCTAACGGTTAGAGTGCTAAAATAAATGAAACCCCCATAAGGGGTTAATTTAGTTTACAAAACTGGAAGGAGGAACAGAATGGCGGCTAATTCGGTAAAACTTGAACCTTTAGCTGACAGAATGGTTGTCAAACCAATCGCGAGAGAGGAAATCACAAAAGGAGGCATTGTTCTGCCAGATACAGCCAAAGAGAAACCTCAGGAAGGTGAGGTATTGGCTGTCGGTCCGGGAAGGGTATCCGATGATGGGACCCGCATTCCGATGGACATCAAGCAAGGCGACATAGTGCTCTACTCCAAGTACGGAGGAACCGAAGTCAAAGTAAATGACGAGGAACTCATCATTCTTCGCGAGAGTGACGTTCTCGCCAGGAAAATCAAGTAAAAATTCAGACATCAAGGAGGACGAATAATGGCAAAACAGATAGTATTCAATGAAGATGTGCGGCACGCCCTCAAAAAAGGGGTAGACACGCTTGCAGACGCAGTAAAAGTAACCCTGGGCCCGAAAGGACGCCCGGTAGCTCTCGACAAGAAATGGGGAGCACCTTCGGTTGTCGATGACGGGGTGACGATAGCGAAAGAAATCGAACTCCCCGATCCTTTCGAGAACATGGGCGTTCAACTGGTTAAAGAAGCAGCCAGCAAAACCAACGATGCCTGCGGTGACGGCACCACTACCTCGACGATTCTCGCTCATGCCATCATCACTCATGGTTTCAAGAATGTTGCAGCCGGCGCCGAACCCCTGGCGTTGAAGAAGGGTATCGAAGCCGCCACCGCCGCTATCATCGATGAACTCAAGAAAGTTTCTACCGAAGTTAAAGGGAAAGACCAGATTGCCCAGGTAGCCAATATCGTTGCCAAAGACCAGAAAATCGGCGACCTTATTGCTGAAGTCATGGAAAAAGTCGGTAAAGACGGCGTTATCACCGTCGAAGAATCCAAAGGACTCGAGTACGAAACCGAATTCGTCGAAGGTATGCAGTTCGACAGGGGCTATATCAGCGCCTACTTTGTTACCAACACCGAGAAAATGGTTGCCGAACTCGATGATCCCTATATTCTTTTAACCGATAAGAAAATATCGGCCATTTCCGACCTGCTTCCGGCACTGGAGAAAATCCTCCAGGTTTCGAAGAACCTGTTAATCGTTGCCGAAGATATCGATGGTGAAGCGCTTGCTACCCTGGTTGTCAACAAGCTGCGCGGCACCATGAATATCCTCGCCGTTAAAGCTCCGGGGTTCGGCGATCGCCGCAAGGCCATGCTCGAAGATATGGCTATTCTGACCGGCGGTACCGTTATTTCCGAGGATGTCGGCCGCAAGCTCGATTCGGTCAATATCGAAGACCTCGGCCGTGCCCGCCGCGTAACCTCCGA
>CAZOGR010000066.1:0-7996 GCA_964579355.1 uncultured Dehalococcoidales bacterium
GTTTCTTTCACCCTGAAATCACCCAGGAAAATCGAAACGAACTCAATCAGTTACACCGTCAGTAATGCAGCCCCGCCGGCAAATGCAAATGAATACTCGGTAAGCTTCCGGCTTGGCAAAGGATTCTGTATCACCAGTGCCGAACCGGCAATAAAAGGTAAGGAAGAACTCGCCCTGGCGATAACTATAGCCAATATCAAAAGCCAGTCGGAAACCCGTGTACTGGTCGAAGGCGATGCCGGGAAGATTTACCCTCCCGGACAGAAAATCGATACCACCGAAGGCGCTCCCTTTGACTGGAATTCATCAATCGGCGGTCCCTGGACTCTCGATGCTACCGATACCCTCAACATTAAAGCCTACCTTTACGAGATAGATGCCGGAGGATTCATCGATGCTGTTCTTCAGGCAAACGTCGGGTTCACTGTTACCGGCGGTGATGACTACATAGGTTCGGTCGCCCGTGATATCTCCCCCACGGATCTCGCTGAAGCATCCGCGGCTCCGGCTAATCCTTCCGGAACCGGCTATACCGTCCCGGCTTCTTTTTCCGGCAGCCCTCTGCAGGCCGGGGAGAAGGTATACTTGCTTGATTTCAGCAACGGTGGGACAGGGCATTTCATGCTCGAACTGATTGTTAAGGTGCAATCGTAATTTCATCGGATTGAATAATTATCGAAAGGCCGGTACCGGTTGCGTACCGGCCTCGGTTTAATCGTTTTGAACGGAAGAAAACAACAACTTTTCTTTGTGGCTCTTGCCATGCTGGCGGTTATTATTCCGGGCAGCCTTATCGGCTTTGTCTCGGTCAATGCGGTCGAAGAGAAAGTGGCCCGTGAGCTGGAAGCACTCCTGGCCAGTCAGGCGCAGGAGTGGCGTATTATCGTTGAGGCTCATGAAAACAATATTGTCGAGCAGGAAGCGACCGCCCGGCAACAAGCCCTGGAAATTATTCTCTCCCAGGCAAAAATTGTCTACGAGCTTATCGATAAAACCCTGGAAGATTACCGGGACAATCTTCAGCCGTTCAGCCGCGATGACCTTATCCGGCGACTCAGCCACCATACGGTGGGAAGGACCGGCTATATCGGGATACTAAACTATGAAGGAGCGTATATCCTCTCGAGAAACCACTCGATGGACGGCGAGAATATCAGCGATGTGACGTTCGATAATGTCGTCTATCCGGTACGGGATATTATCGCCACCGGACGTTCGCTTGGCCAGGCGGAAGTAGGCTTTATCGAATACTCCTGGGCGAACCCGGGAGACCCGGAAACCCGGCAGAAAGTTGCCGCGATTCTTCACTTCCCGGAAATGGAATGGATTGTCGCCGTCACCGCTTATTATGACGATATCGCATTCAAGGATTACCGGTCCGATACCGTAGAAAAAGTCAAAAACATGATAGCCCGCCAGGAAATCGGCCGTTCCGGCGGCTATATCGCCATCGTTGATACGGAAGGGCACTACATCGTATCGCTCAACCGCCTGCGGGATGGCGAGGATATCAGCGACCTCCAGGATGCTGACGGCCGGTACTATGTCCGGGAAGGAATCGCACTTGCCCTCGAAGCGGGAAATGACGCAGAAACAATCCGGTATTTCTGGCTGGCTCCGGGTACCGATGCTCCCCGTGAAAAAATCGGCGGTATCGTTTATTACGAACCCTGGAACTGGATAATCTGGCCGAATGCCTATCTCGACGATTTCATCGATACCTCGGAACTGGTGAGATGGACGATTTTTATCATACTTACCGGGTCGTTACTCGCAGGATTTATTGCTTTTGAATTATCCCTGCGGTTCGGCGGGGAGGAGAATCGATGAGATTTACTCACCGGCTGACTGTCTATATTGTAACGCTGGGACTGGTCGTCGGCCTGTATCCGGGCATTCTCATCGGCCATGCCGCAGCCTCCCTGAAAATCGGTGTGCTTATGGATATGACCGGCCCGATGTACCTTGAACCCGAACTGGTTCTCGACTGGGCCGCCGGCCTGGTCAATGAAGGCGGAGGTATTAACGGAAGAAAAGTCGAACTCGTTTATCTGGATACCGGCAGTATGGATATCGAAACAGCCGGAGAAGAGCTGGTACAGCGGGATGATGTCATGGTCGTTATCGGGCCGGAAACCAGCGATGACGCTTTTAGGATAGCTCCCCTGTTTATCGAAAATAAAAAGCTGCTGATAAGCCCTACGGCGACCTCGGACGACCTTTTTCGGGCGTTCGGCGGACTGAAATATTTTTGGCGGACGGTGCCGGGAGACGCCGCTCAGGCAAGAATGATACTGCATATACTCGAACAGCGGGGGGCTGACCGGCTCTCGCTGATTTACCAGGCGAGCACCTACGGAAAAACCTACCTGTCCTGGCTGCCGTTTTTCGCTATCGAGAGGGGTATCGAGATTGACCTCGTCGAGTACCGCGAGGGGATGATTGAGCAGGTTGTCGATGAAGCGGTTGCGAATAATCCTGATTATATCGTTGTCGGAGCATATGCGCCGGAAGCGGTGGAAATAAAGCGCGAACTCGACCGGCGGACTTCTCCGATTCGTCTTTTCCTGACCGACGGCTCCCAGACCGGTACCTTGATTGAAGACCTTGGAAATGCCGCCGAAGGCCTGGAAGGTACCGCTCCCAGCTATGATATCGATTCAGGATTCCGCCAGGCATTCATTCAGCGGTACGGGAAAGAACCTCTCAGCTACGCCGCCTCGATATGGGACGCTTTCTACCTGGCGGTATGCGCTCTTGCCCGCTATGAGTACAAATCCGGCGGCGAATGGATTGAATATTCCGTTAAGTCTGTTATCGCCGGCAGAGGGGTGGCCGTATCGTGGAACGATATCGATAGAGCCGTCTGCCTTATCGGCGAGGGAAGTCATCCGAACCTGGAAGGCGCTTCCATCGACCTGAGTTTTGATGAGGAATACGGTCTCGATCCGGTGCAGGGCTACTATGCTCACTGGGTAGTGCATTACGGAACGTTCCTGACAAATAAAGTCATCGGGCTTGATGATATCGATACGGAAATGGTCAGCCAGGGAATGTCGATTTCAAGAGGTACCGTCAGTACCAGCCTCGAACCGCTGTCTCTGCTGTCGCACAGCAGTACCGGCGCCACCGGCGAGCGAAGCGGCCTGCAGGTAGTGATACTGGCATCGACCGCGGGGTGGGGCAATTACCGGCACCAGTCGGATGCACTGGCGGTATACAATCTGCTGCGCCGGAACGGAGTTCGGGATGATGCTATTGTTTTCCTGTCGGCCGATGACATCCCTCTTCATGAGCAGAATCCCCTGCCGGGCGTGGTTCGCCACGAATCCGGAGGCAGTAACATCAGGAGCGGTGCTGAGATTGACTACAGTAGTGACTCGGTGTGTGCGGCAACCTTTCTTCGTGTCCTGCGAGGTGAAAAGACCGCCGGGACGCCGGTTGTCCTCGAAGCAGACAGTTCTACCGATGTTCTGCTCTACATCGTCGGTCACGGGAAAAAGGGGGAAATTCCTTTCGACTGCGGCCCGTCTCTCGCCGCCGAAGAACTTTTATCGGTATTGAATGAGCTTCAGGCAAGGTCGGGTTTCCGGAGAATGCTGGTGATGACAGAGTTGTGTTACGGTGAAAGTGTCGCGGAAAATCTGGTAACCCCCGATGTCCTTTACCTGACGGCCGCTTCGTCTACTGAACAGTCATTTGGAACTAATTACGACCCGGAACTGGAAACCTGGGTGGCTGACGATTTTTCCTGGAAGGCGCTGAAACTGATTGCCCGTCATCCGAGTATGTTTCTTACCGATTTGTTTACCCGTCTTTACAGCGAGGTAAGCGGTTCTCACGTTAGAATGGTCAATGCCGAGCACTTCGCCGGGCTGAGAAGCACGCCGTTAAGCGACTTTTTCACGCCTTGATTCCATGTTAACTCCTCAGCCTGTACGAAAACCCCGTATAGTATTCGGTGAGTATATTCCGGATTGAATGAAATCAATAATATGGTTATAATAGAACAACCGGATAGACGGTTATTGAGATATCTGTTTCCCACTCCACATCAGCGTTTTGTCACAATCGTTTATCATGGAGTCAACAAACCTGAAACATCCGAAAATGGAATAAGGGAGGAACCGATTAGTGGAGGAGCGTCGAAAATTTGTCGTATGGTTTCATGACGTAAAAAAAGAAGATATCCCGCTGGTGGGAGGTAAAGGGGCGAATCTCGGCGAGATGACGAACGCCGGAATACCCGTACCTCAGGGGTTTATCGTTACCGCCGAAGCCTATTTTTATTTTATAGAGCAGTCCGGTATTGCCGGGACGATTGCCGGATTGCTGGACCCGCTCGATATCCAGAACAACCGGCAACTCCAGGAAGTCGCCGCCCGGGTTCAGCAAGTTATCCTTTCGGCCGAAATACCTGCCGAGATTTCGGAAGAAATCGAAAAAGCCTATGTCAGGATGGGACGGGGTCTGGTGGCAGTCCGGTCGTCGGCGACAGCGGAGGACTTGCCTGAGGCATCCTTTGCCGGTCAGCAGGCGACCTTTCTTAACATAATAGGTGACAAAAATGTCGTTCAGTCGGTCAGGCAGTGCTGGGCATCGTTATTCGGCGCCCGGGCCATCTTCTACCGGCAGGAACAGGGATTCGACCATTTCAAGGTCGGTATCGCTGTCCCGGTCCAGCACATGGTGCAGTCCGAAGCGTCCGGCGTCATGTTCACGGTTAACCCTACCACCAATAACCGGGAAGAAATCACCATCGAAGCGGTTATCGGGCTGGGGGAAATGATAGTCTCCGGCGATGTCACCCCGGACCACTTTACCGTCAGCAAGCCCGACATGAGGATACTCGAAAAGGAAATCAAGAAGCAGGAATGGAAGCTGGTGAAAAAAGAGGACAGCTCCGATAACGTCAAGATTGAGCTGACCCCGGCAGAGCAGGCAACCCAGAAAATAACCGATGACGATATCCTGGAAATCGCCCGCATCGGGATGCGGCTTGAGAAACATTATGATTTTCCCCAGGATATCGAGTGGGCGAAGGAAAAAGGCCGGATTCTCATCGTTCAGACCCGGCCGATTACCACCATCAAGGCACCGGCAGCCGCGACTCAGGAGATTCATGAACCGGTGCTGCTTTCCGGAGCGCCGGCCAGTCCGGGAATAGCCTCCGGACCGGTAAAAATCGTCAATAGCTCCCGGGAACTGGATAAGGTGCTGAAAGGCGATATCATGGTTGCCGAAATGACGACGCCTGATTTCGTTCCGGCCATGAAACGGGCGGTGGCAATCGTTACCGACCGGGGCGGCCGGACAGCTCATGCCGCCATCGTCAGCCGCGAACTCGGTATTCCCTGTGTGGTGGGAACGACCAGGGCGATGGCTACCCTCAAAGACGGGCAGAAAATTACCGTCGACGGCTCTCACGGCAAGGTGTATGACGGCGTTATCAAAGTTGCTAAAGAAGAAAAAAAGGTTTCAGCGAAAAACATAAAAACAAAAACGAAGCTGCTGGTCAACCTGGCGCAGCCGGATATTGTCGACCGGGTGGCCTCGCGTAACGTCGATGGCATCGGCCTGCTCCGCGCCGAATTCATGATTGCCCAGATTGGCGAACATCCCAGTCACATGATTGAAGAAGGGCGTGGCAATGAATTTGTCGAGAAACTTGCTGGTAACCTGGTTAAGTTCGCTGCAGCGTTCCATCCCCGACAGGTGGTCTACCGCACCAATGATTTCAAATCGAACGAATACCGGGCCCTGAAAGGCGGTGAAAAGTTCGAGGAAAACGAAGAAAATCCGATGATTGGCTACCGGGGAGCATCCCGCTATATCAGGGATATCGAAACCTTCAAACTCGAACTGACGGCTATCAAAAAGGTCCGTGAAAAATACAACAACCTCTGGATAATGATTCCGTTCGTCAGGACGGTCAACGAACTGGCAAGAATCGTCGAGATTGTTCATGACGAAGGATTGAAGCAGTCCGATGATTTCAAGATATGGATGATGGCCGAGGTTCCCTCGAACGTTATCCTGCTCGATAAATTTATCGCTACCGGTATCGACGGCGTTTCGATAGGCTCGAACGACCTGACCCAGTTAACCCTCGGGGTTGACCGTGATTCGGCGAAACTCTCCGATACCTTTAACGAACTCGATGAAGCGGTCATGATATCCCTTGAGAAAATCGTCCGGACCGCGAAAAGTAAGGGAATCACCTGCTCGATATGCGGCCAGGCTCCGTCTGTTTACCCCGAACTGACGCAGAAACTTGTCGAATGGGGTATCACCTCGGTGTCTATCAGCCCGGATATGATAGACCAGACACGGGAAATCATCGCCGGGGTCGAAGAAAAGCTGGGTATGAAATAACGGTGCCGGTTCCGTTATAATGAAACCGGGATTCAATTGATAGACGAACTTCACATTCGGGAGAACATCGAGGAGAGAGAGGAAACTCTCTCTCCTTACGCAGTGAAAAGCCGGAACTCGCCGGGGCGGCAGCGTCCTGAGAAACCTGACCCGATTCGTACCGCCTTTCAGCGTGACCGGGACAGGATTATCCACTCGAAAGCCTTCCGCCGGCTCAAGCACAAGACTCAGGTATTCATCGCTCCGAGGGGCGACCATTTCGTCACCCGCCTGACCCACACCCTGGTCGTTTCCCAGATTGCCCGTACCATTACCCGGGCATTGAACCTGAACGAGGACCTGGTCGAGGCGATTGCCCTGGGACACGACCTTGGGCATACCCCGTTCGGGCATGTCGGCGAGGATGTTCTCAACGAGCTGTTCCACAAAGGTTTTCACCATAACGAGCAGAGTTTGCGAGTCGTTGACGTACTTGAAAATGACGGCGCGGGATTGAACCTGACGCTCGAGGTCCGTGACGGTATTCTCAATCACTCGAAATCGACCGAAAAAATCCTCGAAGGCTGGGGAAAACTGAAAACCTTCGAAGGGGAGATATGCCGGGTGGCGGATTTCATTGCTTATATCAACCACGATATCGACGATGCAATCCGGGCAGGAATTCTGCAGGAAAAAGACCTGCCGGAAGAAGCAACCTGGGTGCTCGGCAACTCGACCCGGCAGCGGATAAATACCATGGTGCTGGACATCATCGGGCAATCATGGGCGGTTTCGGGGAATGTTCGCGGAGAGATTGGTATAAAGATGAGTCAGCCGGTCAGGGAAGCGACCAACACGCTTCGCGAGTTTCTTTTCGAGAAGGTCTATATTCCGAACGGCAAGCTGGAAGAAACGGAGAAGTCAAGAACGAGGCTGCGGTTCCTCTACGGTTACCTGGCCGGGCACACCGGATTGCTGCCCGCCGAATATAAGAAAAACGCTGAAGACCTGGAACAGGGAGTGGTCGACTATATCGCCTGTATGACCGACCAGTTCGCGACGAATCTGACCCGGGATTTACAGTGGATGGGATAATGAGTCAAAAACCGGTAGAACAACGATAAAGGAGAAGTAAGGTATGAAGAGATTCGTAACCTGGTATTCGACGGCTTTTTCAGTCATCACAGCCGCCGTTTACTTTTTAGCAGGCGCCGGCATTCTCAGTGCGGGTTTATCCGTAGAGCCGGACGAAGCTCCCCCGTTTATCTTTTTCGTTGCCGGGGCTTACTACCTCATTATAGGGTACCTGGTCAGGATTGAACGAAAATGGCTGCGGCTGACGCTGGCCGTCCTCAATACTTTCGTAATTCTGATATTTTTTCAGATGTGGAGCGGCAATCCGGAAGTACTGACCAGTCCGGCCGGCCTCGGGACCAAAATTCCCCAGTTTTTTCTCGAAGCCGGCCTGATTTACCTGACGGTACAAGCATGGAAAAAAAGGACGGGAGAAGGTAAGAACTAGAGAAAGATAGTACCTCTGGTGATGGTAGTACCGGTTCCTGAGTCATGCCATTTGCCTTACTATTGCGTATGTAGTACTTTTATCTGGGGCAGGTACAATGGAAATCGAAACAAGAATAAT
>CAZOGR010000067.1:0-7548 GCA_964579355.1 uncultured Dehalococcoidales bacterium
CAGGGTTTTTGCGTTACGTACCTTCATTAGTTGTCAACCTTCGATAAATTAAACATTCACTTGGAAAACAATTACCAGTAATAATAGACCAAAAGATAAAAGAATACAACAGGAGGGTTTAGTAAAGCAATGATTCTTTTTGTGACTAGTGTATACTAAATAATTCTTCAGGTTGTAACTCTTTAAGTTTTCCGTCTTCAAGGAGAAAGATACTGTCAGCAAGCCCGGCAATCTGATAGTCATGGGTAATTATTACCCTTGTCTTACCCTTGAATGTGTTTTGGAATTCGTCTACTACAACTCGCGTGACTACATTATCGAGATGCGTCGTAACTTCGTCAAAAAGAAGAATATCTGGGTTTTTAAGAAAACAACGTGCAATTGCAGTTGCCTGTTTCTGACCTCCGGACAAATTTTTGCCATACTCTTTCTTTTACTGAAATGGAGGATTTCTTAACAGTTCTCAATCGTAAAACGCTCCTGTTCCTGAGACGGGATTTCCCGATACCCATTTTTTATAATCAGGTTGAGTTAATCGCAATCTTCGACTTCGTCACTTTATTCCTCAGAATGACAGAAAAGCATAAAAATAAGAGCGGTGTTGTTTTCAATAATTGATTCTTCGCTTATTGTTATGCTACTATATCTATATATGCAGATATACGCATACAGTTGGAGGAAACCATGAGGAGTATGGTCAAAGTATACAAGGCGCTGTCCGATGAATGGAGGCTGAGGGTACTGAACCTTCTCTTCGAGCGGGAGTGCTGTGTCTGTGAGGTTGAGCAGGTGCTGGAGGTCTCGCAATCGAAAGCGTCGCGGATTCTCAGCCATCTTCATGAAGCAGGCTTGCTCAGTTTCAGAAAAGACGGATTGTGGTCGCTTTATTCCATCGACTGGGATAACCTCGATCCGAATGTGAGGAGCATCCTTGAAGCGACCGGGCGGGCATGTTATGAAAACGGACAGATAGCGGCGGACCGGGAGCGGCTGAAAACGACGGTACGGAGCGCTGCTTGTAACGAAAAAGCCTGTCATGCTACCGATACTGCCGAAGCTGCCGCAGCTTAGAGAGGACGAATTCCCTCATGGACATATTTCTTCAGATAATCGAGGGTGGCTGGGGGGCGCTGCTGGAATACCTTTCCGGGCATGTGCTGACCTGCCTGATTCCGGCTTTCTTCATTGCCGGAGGCATATCGCTGTTCGTCTCCCAGGGAGCCGTCCTGAAATATTTCGGACCGAAAGCCAAAAAACTTCTGTCATATAGCGTTGCCTCCGTTTCCGGCACGATTCTGGCGGTCTGTTCCTGTACGGTGCTGCCGCTCTTCGGCGGTATCTACAAGCGCGGCGCGGGAATCGGCCCGGCGGTAGCGTTTCTCTACTCCGGCCCGGCAATCAACGTGCTGGCAATCGTCTACACCGCCCGGATACTCGGGTTCGATTTAGGCCTTGCCCGGGCGATTGGGGCGATTGCCTTCGCTGCCGGAATAGGCCTTATCATGGCGCTGCTGTACCGGAAAGAGGAATCGCTGAGAGACAGTTCGGTGTTCGATACCCTCGAAGCCGACCCGGATGCAAAAAAATGGTGGCAGCAGGTTACCTTTTTCGGGGTGCTCGTCGGCATCCTGGTGTTTCTCGCTTCGAAAAACTGGGTCATTTCGGGCATCCTGTTCGTGGCTCTCGGGTTCATTTTATGGCGGTGGTTCATCCGGCAGGAATTATGGATGTGGATGAAAGAAACCTGGCGGTTCGTCCGGCTCATTATTCCCTGGCTTCTCGGCGGCGTCTTTCTTGCCGGCATTATCACGACCTTCGTCCCGCAGGAGGCCGTTACCTCATGGGTCGGGGAGAATACGATTGTTTCAAACCTGATTGCTTCGGTACTCGGCTCGCTGATGTATTTTGCCACCCTGACCGAGGTGCCGATTATCAGCTCTTTCATGAACCTGGGCATGCATAAGGGGCCGGTGCTGGCGCTGCTGCTGGCGGGGCCGGCGCTGTCACTTCCCAACATGCTCGTCATCCGCAGCATCATGGGGACGAAGCGAACCCTGACTTACGTGGGACTGGTGATTGTGTTCGCGACCGTTACCGGCTACATTTTCGGATTATTTACATAAAATAAGGAGAGGGAAATGATTATCAAAGTACTGGGCAAAGGCTGAGCGAAGTGCGAGTTACTCGAAAAGAATGTCCGTGAGGCAGTCGAGGAATTATCACTGGATGTGCAAATCGAGCACGTCAGGGATATGAAAGCAATTATGGAGTATCCGATTCTGATGACACCGGGGTTGGTCATCGATGAAAAAGTGGTCAGTTCCGGGAAGGTCGCTACCGTAGAAGAAGTGAAGACATTTATAAAGAATGCGATAAGTTAATCCGGAAAAAGACAGGAAAAACGATACGATGAAACCTGGAGAATTTGATTTTTCGCTGCTGAAGAACTACGAACTGACGCTCTATCCCTCAAAGGGCGGTGGCTGAGAGTGACAGGGTGGTGGCGTGGCACGGGCTGTCATGGATTTTAAAGAAGATATCGGCGCTCTGGTGCCGATTGTCGGGGAGTCAATGGAGGAAAGCGCTTATAATGCTGTTTCCAATGTCGCCGGTTTCCGTATCGGTAACCTGCGGGTGGTAATCGGACAGAACCAGATGAACGTGTACGGGACCGATAACGAAGACGAAATTACAGCACTGGTCGAATGGATGATTCGAAAGATATCGGAGACCGGTACAGCGAAATGAAAAGGAACGCCGATGGCGGAAGGCAGTAAAGAGAATTCAGTACGGCTGATAACACTTGATAACGGCTTTCAGGTCGGTATTGCCAACCTAGACAAGATACTGGAGGAAGTTGCCGGCCTTCAGTTACCTCGTGCGGCGGATGTGGAAACGGAACTGATGGCAAGGGTAAAAGCGGAAAATTACGTTGCTCCGGGGGCGGAGCGCGAATACGCGGTTGCACTGTTGAAGGCATACCGGCAGAAATACGAGCCGCCGGTTAAATTACATAAAACACCGCCGAAGAAAAAACATGCGTTCTGAGTGTTCGGCTGACCGTAAGGGAATGACTGGTTCAGTCATAAAAAAGGTACTGGTTGCTTTTGGTGTGGAGAAAAAAGTAATTGGTAGTTAGAGAACAGGACATATAAGTCATATAGGACACATAGGACAGGCAGGAAGCAGGATTGTGGGGAAGAGGGGATAGTGTAAGTGCGGGTGTGAGTAGCAGGTGTATAGCCCCCTCACCTTAATCCTCTCCCGCGCCGGTGAGAGGATTAAGGTAAAAAAGAGAGAGGGAAGTTATAATCACGGAGAAGGAATAATGGGGAGAATTGTTCTTTTTGTCTGTGTGCATAATGCCGGCAGGAGCCAGATGGCGGCGGCGTTTTTTAACCGGCTGGCGAACGATAAAGCTGAAGGGATTTCTGCCGGGACGCAGCCTGCGGAAAAGGTCAATCCGGTGGTAGTGGAAGCGATGAGGGAAACGGGAATCGATATCAGTGGAGCAAAGCCACAGATGCTGACCATGGAGCTGGTTGAAAAAGCCGAAAAGATGATAACGATGGGCTGCGGAGCCGATGCCGGCGGATTATGCCCGGCCGGTTTCCTCGAAACCGAAGACTGGGCGCTTGACGACCCGCACGGACAACCGCTCGAAGAGGTAAGAAAAGTACGGGACGAAGCGAAACGAAGAGTGGTAAAGCTGTTAACCGAAATGGGAATACACAATGAGCAGTAACGCAATCATCTTCATGTCGTTGAGCGGTGTTTTACTGATTGTCTCGTTTTTTCTGGACCGGCAGAAAACGAAGGAGGGGCTGAAGCGCGGCTGGCGGATGTTCAGGAACATGCTGGTGCCGTTTATCAATATCCTGATTCTCGTCAGCCTGGTAATCTACTTCATTTCTCCGGATGTTATCAACCGGTATCTCGGGGCCGGTTCGGGAGTGCTTGGCTTTTCAATCGCGGCGGTGGTCGGTTCGATAACGCTGATACCGGGGTTTATCTCCTACCCGATTGCTGCCGGCCTGATTCAGCAGGGAGCGTCATACGCGGTGGTGGCGACGTTCATGACGACGCTGATGATGGTCGGGGTGGTGACGCTGCCGCTGGAGATCAGGTATTTCGGAAAACGGGCAGCAATAATCCGTAACTCGCTCAACTTTGTGGCGGCGATAGTAATCGGCCTGGCCGTCGGGCTTATCATGGATGTGGTGCTATGAAGAATTTCATTAAAAAATACCGTACCTGGATATGGATAGTGCTGTACCTGGTGCTGACGGCGGTGTCGTTTATCGTTGGATTCGAGCCGGGGAAAGATGTGTTTACCAGCTTCGGCCAGTCATTTATCGAGATGATTCTCTTCATTCCGTTCCTGTTCATCATTGTCGGGCTTTTCGATGTCTGGGTACCGAAAGAAAAAATCCAGGCGCATATCGGACGGGAATCGGGGATAAAGGGCATCGCTATCATGGTGCTGCTGGCGATGCTCCAGGCCGGGCCGCTCTACGGGGCGTTTCCGGTAGCGTTCATGCTGTACCGGAAGGGCGCCGGCGTCAGGAATATCTTCATCTACCTCGGGGCGTTCACCTCGATGAAGCTGCCGATGCTGGGCATCGAGACAGGTTACCTCGGTATTCAGTTCACCCTTGCCCGGACGCTCGTTTCGATACCGCTCTTCATCGGCATCGGTTACCTGATGGAGGCGATTCTGAAAAACAGGCATTTCGAAGTCAGGGACGGCGGGCAGGGAGGCAAGCCGGTTCAGGGGAGGTAGATGGTGAAGAAGGCAGGATTGAGGTTTCTTGGTATCATGCTGTTAAGTTCGGCAATACTTGCCGGGGTAACCGGCTGCGGGCCGAAAACGGTCGGTTCCGGCGATACGGTGCGGGTGCACTACACGGTCAGGCTGGAGAACGGTGAAGTGGCGGATTCATCCCCGGATGGCGAGCCGCTCGAGGTTACGCTGGGGCAGAACCAGCTTATTCCCGGTTTCGAGCAGGCGCTGCTCGATATGAAAGCCGGCGATACAAAGACGTTCAGCGTTCCGGCGGCAGACGCTTACGGGCCGTACTACGAAGAACTCATCATGGTCGTCGGGAAAGAGGAGTTACCGGAAGATATCGAAGCGGAAGTCGGCATGCAGTTACAGGCCGTTCAGGCCGACGGCAGCGTCATGATATTCACGGTAACCGCCGTTGCCGAAGATACGATAACCGTCGACGGCAATCATCCTCTTGCCGGGCATGACCTTACCTTCGATATCGAACTCGCTGAAATCACCGCTAAAAAAGGCGACTCGGGAACGAATCTTCCGACGATGACCCTCAGCGAAGCCCTCTCGAACGGGAAGATTACCTTCGTCCAGTTCGGGGCGGATACCTGCGCCCCCTGCCGGCAGATGAGACCGATTCTGGCGGAACTGGCTGCTGAATACAAAGACCGGGTGAATATCGTCTACGTCGATATTTATGAAAACCGGGAACTGAGCGGGCAGTACCGCATTCTAGCCATTCCCACCCTGATACTGTTCGACGGTTACGGGAGAGAAGCGAACCGTCATACCGGTTATTTTCCGAAAGAGAGCATCATCGCCTGGTTCAAAGAGATGGATATCGAGTAATGGAGTAAGATTACAGGGATACTATTTCAAACTTATCCGGAAGCTCTTCGACAAGCCCAGGGTAAGCGGAAAAGTACCGCTCGTGGTGAGCCTGTCGAACCATGAGCGGTACAGAAAACAGATATTCAGTAGTAGCTGAAATAAGGTAAAAGTGATGGATTGAACTGATGGATAATTTCATCGCAACCGTTACCGAATTTGTCAATGCCCAGAGCTGGCTGGCGTTTCCCGGGGCATTTCTCGGCGGGATTATCTCGAGCGCCAGCCCCTGTGTGCTGGCCATGATACCGCTCATCATGGGCTACGTCGGAGCATATTCGGAAGGCTCGAACAAAAAGGCGATTCAGTACTCACTCGTGTTCGTGCTGGGGTTGACGATTACCTTTACCGTCCTCGGCATCATCGCCGGCGCGCTCGGACGGCTGTTCGGCGATGTGGGCATCGTCTGGTACTACATCATGCCGGCGGTGGCGATACTGCTGGGGTTGTACCTGTTCTTTTCGGAAAAACTCAACATAAACATCGGCCTTTCTCAGAAATACCTGCCGAAGCGGAGGGCTTTGTTCGGGGCGTTCCTGATGGGGCTCTTTTTCGGCATTATTGCTTCTCCCTGCGCCACACCGGTGCTGGCGGTGATACTGACCTTCGCTGCGGCGCAGCAGGATATGGTCTTCAGCGGCGGGTTGCTCCTTGCCTATGCCCTGGGATACTGGGTGCTGGTCCTCGGCGCCGGTATCTCGGTCGGGTTTGCCCAGAAGGTTCTCGCCTCGAAAGGAGTGGCCGATTTTTCATCATACTCGAAAAAGGTCGGAGGGATACTCCTTATCGGCGTCGGGGTCTGGCTGATACTGACGAATCTGTTGTAGTCTGCGGAGCGGAGGAATAATCGTGACTGAAAGAAGCGGCATCAGTTTCTTCGAAAAATACCTGACCGTCTGGGTGATATTGTGCATGGGTACCGGTGTCCTTATCGGCCAGTTTCTGCCGGCGGTTCCTGAATTCCTGGGAAGGTTCGAGTACGCCAACGTTTCGATTCCGGTGGCGATTCTTATCTGGCTGATGATTTACCCGATGATGTTGAAGGTCGATTTTACCAGCATCGTCAACGTCGGGAAAAACCCGAAAGGCCTTGTCGTAACCTGGGTGGTCAACTGGCTGATTAAACCCTTTACTATGTTCGGCATTGCTTCGTTATTTTTTTTCGTGGTTTTCAAGTCGCTGATACCGGACGACCTGGCGAACCAGTACCTTGCCGGGGCCGTGCTGCTGGGCGCCGCTCCCTGTACCGCCATGGTTTTCGTCTGGAGCCATCTGACGAAAGGAAATCCGGCTTATACGCTGGTGCAGGTGGCGACGAACGACCTTATCATTCTGGTCGCGTTCGTGCCGATTGTCGTCTTTCTCCTCGGCGTCAGCAATATCACCGTGCCATGGAAGACCCTTTTCCTTTCGGTGGTATTGTTTGTTGTCATACCCCTGGCAGCCGGATGGGTGTCCCGGGTATTCATTACGAAGCGGCGGGGACTGGAATACTTCGAAAAAACCTATATTCCCAAATTCGGTAACATCACGATTATCGGGCTGCTCCTTACCCTCGTCATTATCTTTTCCTTCCAGGGAAATGTCATCATCGACAACCCGCTTCATATACTACTGATTGCCGTGCCGCTGACGATTCAGACCTTTATCATTTTCTTCATCGCCTACGGCTGGTCCAAAGCGTGGCGGCTGAGCCATGACATTGCCGCCCCGGCCGGTATGATTGGAGCGAGCAACTTCTTCGAACTGGCGGTAGCGGTAGCTATATCGGTGTTCGGCATCACCTCCGCCGCCGCGCTGGCGACGGTTGTCGGCGTCCTCGTCGAGGTGCCGGTCATGCTCACCCTGGTGGCGATTGCCAACCGGACGAGGCACTGGTT
>CAZOGR010000068.1:0-7523 GCA_964579355.1 uncultured Dehalococcoidales bacterium
AGAGTCGAACCCCGGTAAAACCCAGTAAAGGGCGAATACGAGTTTTAACCTGTCCCGTTGGTTATGTTGCCGCAACTCTTGTTGATGGCAAGTTTCGCGGGAATGACGGTCTCTCCCTCTCTGTTTACGGAGAGGGAGCCGGAGGGTGAGGTAATCACAAAATACGATTCTTCACCGCCTTCGGAATGACCCCTGAGCGAACGTTGACGAAGACGGTTTCATTTCGGGACAGGCCGCTCGAACACGGGTTCCACCGGAAGCCTGCCATACCTCACCCCGACGTCACGTGAGTCGCTATCAGCGTTCCCGGAACACGAAAAACCGTTTCCGTTTCTGAAAAATTTCCCCGAAAAAACGAAAACGAATCGAGGCTGTCAGCCTCGCCGCACCTTAATAACCGGATACGTTTTTCTATATAATCCGATATCCATAGTCCTGATGCTTTTTTCGATACCGTTCGTCCTTCGACCGGCTCAGCACGAACGGTAAAAAGAAGGCTTAAAGCAAACAGGCAGGATAATCGGACGGCAGTTACATGGTCATCATCCCGCCGATTGAACATCCCGACCATACAGGGTACAATACGGTGAAACTTCAGGGACACGCCAATCCGAAAAACGGAGGTGACACAGTGAAATCAGAACGTTCCGAAGAACTGAGAGACCTGATGACGGCGGCCACCAATATGAATTTCCCGATGAAACTTCGCACCGACGCTACGCAGTCGATTGCCGCAATGGGCACTCATGAAGCCCTCCTCGCATTGCTGGAAATGGCGGGGAACGACCAGCTTTCGAAGAAAGAACGGGAACTCATCATCAAACTCGCCTCGAACCTCATCAAAGCCGGGCATTGAGCACCGGCTGAGAATGCGGCGGTATCAGTCAGCTTCACCAGTTTCCCCGTTTTTCACCGACAGGCCGTTACGGCCGCTTCCGGCCCGGAGCAGGACAGTCGGCAGCCCGTTCACCGGATGAGCGTAGACGCAATCGTTCGTTCCGTAGACTTCCCTGATATTTTCCGATGTTATCACTTCCCAGGGTGTTCCCTGAGCATGGAGGACACCGTTCTTAATCAGCGCCAGCCGGTCGCAGTACTGAGCCGCCAGATTCAAATCGTGGAGGGTTATCACCACCGTCAGGTTATTCCGGGTGCAGAGGCTCTTTATCAGGTCGAGAACATCGAGCTGGTGGCTGATATCGAGGTTAGCCGTCGGTTCGTCAAGGAGAATCAGTTCCGGCTGCTGGGCGAGTACCCGGGAAATGACGATTCGCTGAATTTCACCGCCGGATAGTTCGCCGATTCTTCGTTCGGCAAATTTGAGGGTGGAGGTTCTCTCCATCGCCTCGTACGTTATCCGGATATCCTCTTCGCTCTCATAACTGAGCATCCCCATGTGGGGGTTTCTCCCCATCAGGACTATCTCGAAAGCGGTGAACGAACTGGGGAGAATCGGCGTCTGGGGAACGACTCCCATGAGGCGGGCAAGTTCCGAACGCCGGATTTTCGCAATGTCCCGGTTATCGAGGAGAATATGCCCCGATTTCAGGGGCAGGATATTGCTGGCAGCTTTAATGAGGGTTGACTTCCCGGAGCCGTTCGGCCCGATAAGCCCCACCATTTCGCCCCTGTCGACACTGAACGACAGGTCATGGATAACGGTGGTATGGCCGTACGCCAGCGTCAGATTTTTTACTTCGAGAATGGCCATGCGCTCAGTAATCCTTAAAAGTAAACGATACCTTTTCTTCGTTTGAGCAGGTAGAGGAAGAACGGCACCCCGCAGATGGCGGTAATAATGCCGATAGGCAGCTCGGTCGGCGCCATGATGGTGCGGGCGATGACATCGGCAAGAATCATGAATATTGCCCCGCAGAGGACGGACAGAGGCAGGAGAAAGCGGTGGTCCGGCCCCCAGATGAGGCGAACGGCGTGGGGAACGATGATACCGACAAAGCCGATGGTACCGACGAAGGAAACCGCCGCGGCGGTAATCAGGGTCGAGGCGGCAAGGAGTATCAGTTTGGTACGTTCGACGTTGATGCCGAGTTGCCTTGCCTGGTCTTCGTCGAGCTGCATGATGTTAAGCGAACGGCTGTGGAGGAGAATCACGACAATGCCGACGCCGATGTACGGCAGTACCGCCAGCACCTCCGACCACTTTCCGAGAGCGAAGCTGCCCATCACCCAGAAGAGAATCCCATGGACTTTATCACCGGCCATGAGGATAAGGTACGAAAAGACCGAGTTAAACAGGGCCGCCAGGGCAACGCCGGCGAGAATCAGGGTCGTAACCGGGACGGTCTTGCCGACCCTTGCCAGCGTATAGACGATAACGACGCTGATGATTGCTCCGGAAAAGGCAAACACCGGGATAACCCCGAAGCCCATGGTGTTGAACTGGAAGGGCAGGAGAAAGCCGATAATCGCTCCGAGAGCGGCTCCCTGGGCGGCACCGATAAGGTACGGATCGGCGAGGGGATTGCGGAACAATCCCTGGTAGGTGGCGCCTGAGACGCCGAGGGCTGCTCCGACGAGGCCGGAAAGAACAATCCGGGGCAGGCGGATATTCAGGATGATGAGTTCGGTGGTATCGGACCAGTTTGGAGAGAAATCGATGAAGGGTAATTTCGAGAGTAGTATCTTGATAGTCGAGAGGAAGGGAACGTTAACGCTGCCGATAGTGGTGGCAATTACCACCACTATCAGGACAGCAATCGACAATCCGATGACAGCATAAACCCGGCTTCGCCAGTGAGGGCGGAGTTTTTTAACCTGTTCGCTGGTAATTAGTTCCGGATTATTTGACGACATGAGTTTCTCTGTTCCGCTTTTTTCCAGTATACCTTGTTTATTTGAAAAGTTCCGGGTGAATCATTTTCGCAATCGCTTCGAAGCCGTCAATCAGCCGTTCACTGGCCCGGCCGGTCAGGTCGGTATTGACTTCGTAGATTCGGTTATTGACGCGGGCGTCGCAACCGGCCAGCAGTTCTTCGGTTTGAGCGAAGGTGAAGGGTGCATCCGCGCCTTCTCCCATACCGGTACCGGCGATGATGACCTGGGGATTGGATTCGACGAGGGTTTCGATGGATATCATCGGGTAGCCGGCCTCGGTGTTGAAGGGATTGATACCACCGGAGCGGGTTATCATTTCATCGATAAGGGTCCCGCTGCCGACGGTCATGAGCGGTTCATGCCACATTACGTAAAAGACACTGAGTTTTTCTTCTTCGGTCAGTTTGGCGGTTTTATCGGTAATCGCTTTAATACGAGCGGACATGCCTTCGACAATTTCGGCGGCTCTCTGCCCGGTCCCGGTGGCCGTACCAATCAGGTGGACCGAATCGAGCACCTGGCTGATGGTGCGCGGGTCGATGACAATGACCGTCTGGCCGAGGGCTTCGAGTGAGGGAAGAATCTCGCTGACCTGGATATTGGAGGCGAAGATGACATCGGGTTGCGCAGCGACGATTCTCTCGACATCCGAGTTGGCAAATCCGCCTATCTTGGGCTTATCGAGGGCGGCGGCAGGATAATCGCAGTAATCCGAAACGCCGACTATCTTATCGCCGAGCCCGAGCGAAAAAAGAATTTCGGTATTACTCGGAGAAAGAGAGACAATTTTTTCCGGGATTTTTTCGAGGGTAATGACACGGTTCTCAAAATCCGTAATAACAATCGAAGATGGAATTTCTTCCGTCTCTTCCTGTTCTGTGGAAGGGGTGCAGCCGGTAAGAATACCGATTGACAAGACTATTGACAGCAGGAATCCTGCCAGTCCCCATAACCTGGTTTTCATGGATAGTTCTCCTTTTTTTGTATTGATAATGCCCGCGGGTTACGGGGAGTCCCAGTCAATAAAAAGTCCTGCTTCTCCCCCGCGGAGAATGCAGGTTTCTCAGGGGATGGCGTTCTGGCTTTCTGCCGATGAATCGGTAGATTACAGTGGCGCGGCCGCGCCGGATTCGCACCGGCTTGCTTTCCAGTTAGGACCGAATTCGCATCCGGTCTCCCCTGAACGACTGGTAAAACATCAACTACAGATGATTACAGTCAAGTATACAATACTTTTTTCGGGCACGCAAGAGCCTTCGAATAAGCAATATTACCGATATTTACGTCTGCCCGGTATCGGGTTTAAGGCTTTCGCTTCTCGCCCAGTTCGAAGACGATATTACCGGCGCCGAGGTCGACGTAGACAATACCCTTGCCTTCGGGGGAGCGGGCGTCGAGGAGAATTTCGACACCGTTCGCAGTCAAGTTATTCACGGTTTCGCTCAGGTTATCGACGAGGTACATGACGTGCTGAATGCCTTCGCCTTTCGTATCGAGGAACTCCTTATGGGGAGAATCACCTTTGAGGGGTTGAATCAGTTCAAGCTGGACATTGCCGAGTTGCGTGTTCCGGATATCGAATTCGGCATCCATCTGTTTCCCGCGAAAATATTCGACTCTATCGGGGGGAAGTTTCAGCTCGTTGAACGGACCGATACCGAGCATTTCGAGTCGCTGAATAGTTTTTTCCACATTGCTGACGACAACTCCCACCTGCATGAGCGTCCAGTTTTCCGTGTTGGTCTTCATGCTTATATCCTTTCAATGAATTTGTTGTTAACCTCAGTATTTCGATTGGTTGCAGGCATTATACCCAGTGTAAAAGCACTCTGGCAAATTTGACTTTGCCCAATGAATATGTTAATTAATGAGTTGTAAAAATCCATTTTGAATGACTAAGGAGGTAGTGTGATAAATAAAGTTGTCGACAGTTACGATGAGGCAGTAGCAGGCATTTTCGATGGCGCCGTTCTCCTCATCGGCGGATTCGGACCCGCAAATGGTACTCCGAGCAATCTGATACGCGCGGTCTACAAGAAAGGCGTAAAAAATCTGACGATTTGTATGAATACCCCGGGGAACGGCCGGCAGGAAATGCCGCCTAATATGCCGAGACCCAAGATTAAGACTCCGCCCAACTACGATAACGGCGGGTTACTGATACAGAACCATCAGGTTAAAAAAGTAATCACGGCTTTCCCCGGCCACATGATGCCGGGTTTCCCCTCGCCCCTGCACGAGCAGCGTCTCGCCGGCGAACTGGAATTGGAAATGAATCCCCAGGGAACGATGGCCGAGAGAATCAGGGCGGCAAGAGCCGGTATCCCGGCTTTCTATACCCCGACCGGTCCCGGAACACTTCTGGGAAAAGGCAAAGAAATCAGGTACTTCAACGGCGTAGCCTGCTGCATGGAAACAGCACTAAAAGGCGATTTTTCTCTTATCAGGGCTCATAAAGCAGACAGAAGAGGCAACCTGACTTATCAGGGGTCATCACGTAATTTCAATGGAACCATGGCCGGTGCGTCAACCATTACGATTGCCGAAGTCGATTACCTGGTTGAACTGGGTGAAATCGATCCGGAATGTGTCGCAACACCGGGTGTTTTCGTTGATATCGTCGTCGTGAGAAAAAATCCTGAGGAGGGAATATAGCAATGCCGGAATTTCTTGATGAACAAACGATGGCTCTCCGTGTAGCCAAAGAATTCGAAGACGGTCAGGTAGTGAACCTTGGTTTCGGTATTCCCACTCTGGCGTCGAACTTCATCCCCGAGGGAAAAGAAGTGGTCTTCCACGCTGAAAACGGTCTGATGGGATTCGGACGGGCTGCCCAGACCGAAGAAGAGCAGGATTTCCACCTGGTAAACGCTTCCGGGCAGATGGTCACCCGTTTACCCGGCATGTGCTTCTTCGAGCATTCGGTTTCGTTCGAAATGATACGGGGCAAGCACATCGATATGTGCGTCCTCGGCGGCCTTCAGGTGTCGGAACAGGGGGACCTGGCGAACTGGCTTATCCCCGGCAGAGAACCGGGAAGCGTCGGCGGCGCCATGGACCTTGCATTCGGAGCGGCCAAACTGGTCGTGGTCATGACGCACGTTGCCAAAGGCAACGTCTACAAACTGGTCAAGAAGTGCTCTTTCGAGTTAACAGCTCCCGGTTGTGTCGATAAAGTTATTACCGATGCCGCAGTTATCTCCATAACTCCCGAAGGCATGGTACTCGATGAAGTCGCTCCGGGCTGGACACCGGAAGATGTACAGAAAATAACAGAACCGAAACTCATCGTTAAAGGTGAAGTTCCGGTCATGTCATTCTAAAATAGAGACTGAAAATCGGTAATCAGTGTTGCCACCTCAGATAAGGTGGCAACACTTTTTTACAGGTTGTTTTCGCCTATCGAATATTAGACAAAATGCTGTTAGAAGTGTATAGTCAAAAATACAATATTTTGTTCAAAAGCTGATACATACAGGAAGAACTACAATACAGGAGGAAGATTGATGAAACTTGAAGGTCGGGTTGCGATAATTGTCGGCGGAGGCAGCGGAATCGGCAGGGCTTCGGCAAAATTGCTGGCGAGCGAAGGCGCCACACTGATGCTGGCCGACTGGGTTAAAGAGAGCGTCGATGAACTGGCGAAAGAACTCAGAGCTAAAGGAAGTGAAGTTTCGACCGTCCACATGGATATGACAAAAGAAGAAGATTGTATCCGGATGGCGAAAGAAACGGTCGAGAAATACGGAAAAATCGATATCCTGTGCAACATCGCCGGAGGTTCGATGGGTGCCGGTATCCGGGACGGATTGCAGCCGTTCCTCGAGCAGGATAAAAAGATGTGGGACCATATGCTTGACATAAATCTGAACGGCCCCCGAAACTGCACGCATGCGGTTCTTCCGTACATGATTGAGCGGCGATACGGAAAAATCGTCAGTTTCGCTTCGATAGCCGCTGTTACCGGTATGCCCGGCGGGACAGATTACGCGGCTGCGAAAGCGGGCGTTATCGCCATGATGCGGAATATTGCCATCGAAATGGCACAATATGGCATCTGCGCCAATACGATTACTCCGAGCGGGACAAACAGCGAACGTATCCGGAAATATATGCTGAAAGGGCAGGACGCGCAGCAGCAACAGCGCTCTATCAGTATGTTTGCCGAACCTGAAGACCTGGCGGAATCGGTCCTGCTGCTGGTTTCCAGCGCCTCGGACCACATCAGCGGCCAGAATTTCATTTACGGCGTTCCGGCTGCAGGCGGACCTCCCCCCCGATAAGACAACACCACATGGAAACAGAAAGGGGATACCTGACTGGTATCCCCTCTTTTATTTTCACTCGATTATCGTCTGAACTTATTCTTCAGATCTTCAATATCTTTCTTCCGCTGCATTTCTTCCCGGTACTTCTTTTCGTCCTCCTGCTCCTGCTGCTGCTGTTCAAGAATCTTATTGAATTCTTCCTGACTGAGCGGTTCGCAGGAAATCAGCCGGTCGTCCTGTATTTCGATGGCAAAGAGTTCCTTGCATTTCCAGCATTTGTAAGGCCCCGAATACCTGACATCAGCCAGAGACATGCTGCCTTCAGTCTTACAACTCGGACACTCGATTTTAACAATCATTCTCCTATTCCAACCTCCCGTCTTCCGGCTTTGGCAGTCTTTCAATTATGACAGGGTCAGA
>CAZOGR010000069.1:0-7483 GCA_964579355.1 uncultured Dehalococcoidales bacterium
GCAATAGCTAAAGTATCGGAAAAAACCGGCCTTTCGAGAAAAGAGTTGTATCAGGTCTGGCTGGAGCAGGACAGATTTTAGAGTATAATGTTTTCAGGAGGATGAAGACGATGCGAAGAGGTAATATTTCTTTAGGTGATATTTACTGTAAAGAATGCGGTGTGAACGTACCGCACAGCGAACGCTACCTGGCTTTGGAAGAAGAGAACGGCGAGGAAGTGGAAGAAGGCGGAGAAACCGTCTATTACTGCGTAGAATGCGCCGTAAAAAAAGGATTCGCCCATTACAAGGAAGAAAAAGACGAGCGGGTGCTGACATTCTTCCCCGATTCCGAATTCTAAAAATACGAACGACAGGGTGAAACTGATGAGGAAAACAATTTTTATCGGTGTCGGCTGGCCTTATGCGAACGGCCTGTTGCACCTGGGACACCTGGCCGGTGCCAACCTGCCGGCGGATATTTTCGCCCGGTACCATCGCATGGCGGGGAATGATGTCCTGATGGTATCCGGTTCCGACCAGCACGGCACACCGATAACCATCAAGGCGGAACAGGAAGGGAAAAGCCCGGCGGAAATTGCCGCCCGTTACCATGAAGCGTTTAACGAGTCGTGGCGCGGCCTGGGAATCTCGTGGGACCTTTATACCACGACCGGCACGCCGAACCATGCTGCGGTGACGCATGATATGTTCTTCACCCTCCGGAAAAACGGTTATATCTATAAAGCCAGTACCTCTCAGCCGTACTGTCCGAATTGTACCCGGTTTTTACCCGACCGTTACGTTGAAGGTACCTGTCCGTTTTGCGGCGACACCGGAGCGCGCGGAGATCAATGCGAAATATGTGGAAAACCGCTCAGCGCCGCCGAGCTTGTTACTCCCCGGTGCCGCCACTGCGGTACACCGCCGGAATTCCGGGAGACGGAACACTTTTTCCTGAAGCTCAGCGCCTTTGAGGAGCGGCTGAAAGACTGGGTGCAAGCGCAGTCGGAATGGCGTGCCAACGTTAAAAATTTCACTCTGGGATTTCTCAACGAAGGCTTGAACGACCGGGCAATTACCCGCGATATTGATTGGGGTGTTCCGGTGCCGGTCGAAGGATTCGAAAACAAGCGTTTTTACGTCTGGTTCGAGAATATCATCGGTTACCTTTCCGCCAGCAAGGAATGGGCGCAGATGCAGGGAGACCCGGAAAAGTGGCGGGAATTCTGGGAAGGCGAGGCGAAGAGTTATTACTTCATCGGTAAGGATAACATTGTCTTCCATACCATGAACTGGCCGGCCATGCTGATGGGCTACGAAGGCCTTAATCTCCCCTGGGACGTCCCTGCCAACCAGTTTCTGACAATCGAAAGTAAAAAAGGTTCCAAGAGCCATAACTGGGCAATCTGGGTCAATGATTACCTCGAACGTTATGACCCGGACCCGCTGCGGTACGTATTATCGATTAATATGCCGGAAACGAGTGACAGCGATTTCTCCTGGGACGAATTTGTCCGGCGCAATAATGATGAACTGGTAGCCACCTGGGGTAACCTCGTTAACCGGGTGCTGACCTTTACCTTCAAGAATTTCAACGGGTGCGTCCCGGCAGCCGATGATATGGGAGCTTCGAACGGAGCTTTACCCTTTGACGTAAAGGATAAGGAACTCCTCGATATGTCGGTGAGAGTCTTCGAAGAAGTGACGGGGGACGATGGTCTGCTGGCTCGCTGCCGGTTCAAGCAGGCGATTGCCTCGGCAATGGGGCTGGCCCATGAAGCAAACAGGTATCTCGATGAAAAGGAACCCTGGAAAGTCATCAAGGAAAACCGGGTGAGGGCGGCCCTCAGCCTTTATGTCGTTATCGGCATCATCTCCCGCCTTAAAACCCTCTTCTACCCCTTCCTGCCATTCAGTTCGCAGAAGGTGCACGAATTCCTCGGCTATCCGGGCAGGATTGAAGATAAAGGACTGGGAACCGATATGCCGTTACCCGGACAGTCATTGGTGAAACCGGCGCCGCTCTTTACCAAGCTCGACCCGGAAATTGCCGAGCAGGAGCGAGCAAAGCTGGGACGGTGATGCCTTTCTCCCCGGAAAAGCCGAATTCACCGAAAGGAAGGAATCGTGGAGTTAACCGATATCTATGCCCCTGTTAAACATGAACTGGAAATGGTCGCGGGAAAACTCGCTGCGCTTGCGGATGTTGACTTTTCTCACCTTTCCGAGCTTGTTCGCTACAGCCTCACCAGTTCGGGCAAGATGATTCGCCCGGCTTTGACTTTTCTTTCCGGTAAGTTTTACGAATATGAAAAGAATCTGGATATGATTGTCGGCATGGCGGCGGCGGTCGAGGTCATGCACATTGCCACCCTTGTTCATGACGATGCCATCGACCATTCCGATACAAGGCGCGGCCGAACCACCGTCTACAAACTCTGGGGTGAAGAACAGGCGGTACTGCTCGGTGATTACCTGTTCGCCGTTTCCGGCCAGATGACGGCCGATACCGGTAATCTACGGGTCGTCAGGAAATTTTCGTCAACACTGGAAACGATTTCTCACGGGGAAATAAGCCAGGCCTACTACTCGTTTAACCTGCACCAGTGTCTGGATAACTATTACGAACGAATCGCCCGGAAGACAGGCGCGTTATTCTGCCTTTCGACCGAATCCGGCTCGGTCTTGAGCGAAGCTCCGGAATCATCGATTCAGGCACTCGTCAGCTACGCCGATAACCTCGGCATCGGTTTCCAGATTGTCGATGATATCCTCGACTTCATCGGCACCGAGGAGCAGTTGGGAAAACCGGTCGGTTCCGATTTGCGGCAGGGAACGATGACCCTGCCTGCTTTCATGCTCCTCGAAAAATACCCGAACGATAACCCGATAAAGAACCTGTTTGAAAACCGGGGCGGACAGGCGGAAATCGATAGGGCAATCGATATGGTCAAGAACTCACCGATTATCGAGGAATGTTACGCTACCGCCCGACAATACTGCGATAAGGCGATTGCCGCCCTGAAAATCCTGCCGGCGACGCAGACCCGGAATTGCCTCGAAAATATGGCGAATTACGTCATGCTGAGGAACCGGTAGCCTTCGCCTAATCGGAAACGATTATATTCGTACTGCCGTCGATATAGGTTTCTACCTTGTGTGTCGGCAGTTGTTCCTTGAAGAGGTCAACCGTTTTCTGGCAGGCGGCAAACGCTTCTCCCCGGTGACCGGCTGAAATAGCAATGACGATGTTGATATCCCCCGGCCGGAGCTTCCCGATACGGTGGTAGAAGGACATGTCGTTAATCGGAAACTCGTTTCTTATCTCTTCAACGAGCTTTTTCAGCCCCTCTTCAGCGTTTCCTTCAGGGTCCGAATATTCTACCGATTCGACCGGTTTGCCGTTCGAATTATCCCTGATAAGGCCGACGTAGGAGATAACGCAGCCGCTGGCGGTGTTTTTTACTTCTTCGATTATCGGTTCGGGTGAAAGAACGTCACAGGTAATTTTTATCATGCGTTATCTCCATTCGTTTTTAGTCCGTTTCTCTTATGGAGCATCGGGAATCGGGGGCAGTCTGTCCTGCATCGGGTCCGGCAGCACCGAAGGCTTCCGGCTTCGTTTCCGGGCTTTCGGTTTTTCTGCCCGGGTTTCGGCAACTACCTCTTCCTTCTCCGGCTCTTTTTCGGCAACTGCTTCTTTTCCTTCAAGAGATTCGAACAAAGCGTCAAGTTCTTCACCCTCGATGGTTTCCCGGGCGATGAGAGTCTGGGCGATGGTAACCAGCTTGTCCTTGTTCCCGGTGATGATACTGCGGGCTGATTCATGGGCTTCGCGAATGATTCTATCAACTTCCCGGTCGATTCCCAGGGCGGTTCTTTCGCTGTAGTCTTTCTGCTCGGATATTTCGCGCCCGAGGAAAACCATTTCCTGTTTCTGGCCGAACGTCCGGGGGCCGAGGTCATCGCTCATCCCTAAATCCGTTACCATCTTCCGGGCGAGCTCGGTTGCCCGCTTGATATCGTCCGAAGCTCCGGAGGTGATGTCATGGAATATCATTTCTTCGGCAGTTCTGCCGCCGAGGTAGAAAGCCAGCATCTGCTGGATGTACGTCCTCGTGTAGTAACTCTTATCTTCGGTTAACGTCTTGGTGTACCCGCCGGCCATACTTCGCGGTATAATCGAAATCTTGCGGACCGGTTCGATATCAGGTAAAAGGTGGCCGACCAGGGCGTGGCCTGCCTCATGGTAGGCAGTCAGTTCCTTGTCCTTGGCGGTCATCCGGTGACTCTTCCTCTCCGGCCCCATCAATACTTTGTCAATTGATTCTTCGAGTTCTTCCATCCGGACGGTTTTCAGGTTTCGCCGGGCGGCGAGAATCGCTGCTTCGTTAATGAGGTTTTCCAGGTCGGCGCCGCTGAAACCGGCTGTCTGTTTGGCGAGAACATCCAGTTTGACGTCACTATCGAGCGGTTTATCCTTGGCGTGGACTTTTAGTATCTCTTCACGTCCGGTAATATCGGGGATGTTCATCACCACCCGCCGGTCGAACCTGCCGGGTCGGAGAAGAGCCGGGTCGAGAATGTCAGGCCGGTTGGTCGCCGCCAGCACGATGACGCTGGTGTTGGTATCGAAACCGTCCATTTCGGTCAAAATCTGATTGAGGGTTTGCTCCCGCTCGTCGTGGCTGCCGCCGAGACCGGCGCCACGCTGCCTGCCGACGGCGTCGATTTCATCGACGAACACAATGCACGGAGCGTGCCGCTTCGCCTGTTCGAAAAGGTCGCGGACACGGGAAGCCCCGACACCGACGAACATTTCGACGAATTCGCTGCCGCTGATTGAGAAGAAGGGTACACCCGCCTCTCCGGCGACTGCCCGGGCCATCAGGGTTTTACCCGTTCCCGGAGGGCCGACCAGCAGCACGCCTTTTGGAATGCGTGCGCCAAGACTCTGGAATTTTTCCCTCGATTTCAGGAATTCCACCACTTCGTGAAGTTCCTGTTTTGCCTCATCGACACCGGCGACATCGTCGAACGTGACGGATGGTTTGTCCATCGGCATCATCCGTGCCCGGCTTCTGCCGAAATTCATCGCCTGGTTATTTGCCCCCCGGGCGCGGAAAAAAATAAAAAATACCAGTCCGACCAGCAGCACGAACGGCAACAGCCCGATAATCCAGTTTACCCAGTCGATGCCGACCGCCTTTATCTCGTACTCGACATCCTGGTTAAGACCGAGTTCGACAAGCTCCTTGTAGCCGAGTATGCCGATATTCGACTTTATCTGTGTGCCGTCCCTCATGGTGATGGTCAGCCATTCGCCGTCTTCCACTATCTTGTCTATCTGGTTGGTCTTGGACATGGAGATAACCTCGTTCACCGGTATCTCCTTCGGCTTCTGAGGCGACGACATCAGCAGGGTAACCACCGAAACCGCTGCAATAAGGATGATGATGTATAGTAAACCGCTTTTTTTCCAGTTAAATCCCATTTCTCACCTGTCTACGATTCGTTGGCGAATCTATCTCATTATACCAGATATGGCAACCCGGCAGGAAATTTTCGGTTGCCGCGTTCATTTTCCTCGTAACCTGAATCCAGTATACTCCGTAAACATTACGGAAAAATTTCAGCGGTACTCAGTTTGACGGTACGTTTCCTGTAACAACCGGGCGTCCTCTTCCAGATTCGGGCTTTCGCATATCAGCAACCCTTTCACCTCGTAATCCCGAAGAACCTTCATCAGTCCTTTGTAGTTAAAATCGGATTCTTCGAAATTAAGATGCTTTCGTTCCCCTTTTGCTCCGTACTGTATACCCGAGCAGTGAATGTGCATGGTCTCGAGCGCTTCCCTGCCCAGAGTTCCTTTTATCCGCTCCAGAATTTCCGCGAATTCTTCGCAGGTATTGTTCGCTCCCGTGGCTGCGTGAATGTGAGCAAAATCGATACAGGGTGCGGTCCCTTCAAGTTCGGAACAGAGCCTCAGTACCTCTTCCACCGTTCCGAACTGGGTTCCTTTTCCCATTACTTCCGGGCGGACGGTAACCGCTAAGCCTTCGCTCTGTATAACGTTCAGAACATCCTTAAGGTTACGTTTGATGACCGGCCAGGCTGTTTCCGGCGGGTCGCCGAGGTAAAAGGCGGTATGAATGACAACGCTTCCGGCGCCACATATTGAAGCGATTCGTGCGGATTCCAGAATCCTTATCTGGCTGGCTCTGACTTTTTCCGGTTCCCGGGCGTTAAGGTTGATATAGTAGGGAGCGTGGACAGAGAGCTTGATATTGAACGACGCGGCCGCCAAAGCGACATCGGTGGCTTTTCCCTTGCCCAACTGGACGCCGTGCACGAATTCTATCTCCATGCAGTCGAGTCCGAGCTCGTGTATCCGCCGGACAGCGCTGACTGTCGAATCGTTCGGGGTACTGTGAGGTTTGCCGGCGGTTCCGAAACAGAGTGTATTCATTGTTCATAACACCTCATTTATCCGGTAGAGGGTAGCGTACCACATTTGCGTTATCCTTACAACGTCCGGCAGGTATGATATAATGTTGGGGAGAGAAACAGAAAAGGAGCAGTGACCTGGAATCGCTCGAATTAGCTCATAAAGCCGTAGAAACAGCCAGTGACAAGCAGGCTGTCAATATCGTCCTCCTCGATACCCGGAACGTGTGCAGCTTCGCTGATTACTTCGTCCTCTGTACCGGGGAGAGTGACCGTCAGTTGAAAACTATCTATGATGAAATCGAACACCTCCTTAAAAAAGAAGGTGTTCTGCCTCTCCACCGCGAAGGTGAATCCGATTCCGGGTGGATGCTGCTCGATTACGGGGATGTGGTCGTCCACATCTTCGGGACGTACGAAAGGGATTTGTACAATCTCGACGAGTTATGGTCCGAAGCTCCCACCCTTCTCAGGATTCAGTAGGAAAAAAGCTCGCTGTCTTTGAAGTACAGGGCAATTTCTCTCGTTGCAGATTCAGGTGAATCCGAGCCGTGCACCGCATTCTCCTGGATATTCAGGCCGAAATCCTTCCGAATCGTCCCTTCAGCCGCTTTGGCCGGGTCGGTCGTTCCCATTATCTTCCGGGCTTTCTCGATGGCTCCATCACCTTCGAGAACGGCGGCGATAACCGGCGTCGAGGTTATATAGGCCAGGAGGTCCTTGAAGAAAGCCTTGCCGATGTGCATCTCATAATGCTTTTCAGCCAGGGCTTTATCGATGTGCAGCATCTTCAGCCCGATGATTTTCAGGCCGTTGCTCTCGAACCGGGCAAGGATGTTGCCGCCGGCGTTTCTCTTGATTGCGTCGGGCTTGACCAGAATGAGGGTTCTTTCCATGTTTTCTCCTTTTATCGTTTCACTTGATAGTATACCAGTTATCGGGCCGACCGGCGCTATTTCTTGCCCGGATTCGGTCTGGTGATGGACGGCCCCCTGAAGTAGTGCGGCTGGAGGGTAGCGGTGTCGTCGAAATCCCCGGCATCCATGCGTTTCAG
>CAZOGR010000070.1:0-7425 GCA_964579355.1 uncultured Dehalococcoidales bacterium
CCAAGAGCAACTCTTACTGCCGGTGCTTCCTGGACGACGACATGCTTTTCAGGATTTGACAACGCCGCCCAGACTTCATCGATACTCGAATTCTCTTTGATAGCCCCTACCGGACAGACATGGATGCACTGTCCGCAGTTGATGCAGACACTGTTGCCTAAACCACAATCCATAAAGGTAGTAACGATTGAATCCATACCCCTGTTCACGAAATCGATTGCCCCGACAGTCTGAATTTCATTGCAGACGCGGGTACAGCGTCCGCACCGGATGCACTTGTTCGGGTCGCGAATCACCGAAGGGCTGGTGACATCCAGTTCGTAACAAGGCTCCGTCCATTCGAATTTGTCCTGGTCGATACCCAGTTCGAAACCGAGTTCGAGCAGTTCGCAATTCTGGTTCCTCTCGCAACTGAAACAGCCCTTCACATGGCGGGACATCAGCAGTTCAATAATCGTTTTTCGTATATTCCGTATTTCCGAAGTATTCGTCGTCACGTCCATGCCGGGAGCAACCGCCCGGGCACAGGAGCGTGTCAAACTGCGCTCGCCTTTTACCTGCACAACACAGATGCCGCAGGCACCGTCGGGTGACACACCTTCGACATAGCAAAGATGAGGAATATTGATACTGGCCTGCTTCGCCGCTTCAAGTATGGTTGTCCCTTCCGGAACCTGTACTTTCTTCCCATCGATTGTTAATTCAACCAACTTGGCCTCCTATTGCCGGGTAACGCTGTCTGTTTCGATACAGCATCACCAGTATAAACGTTATTTCCTTGTTAACTGACTTTAATTGCTCCGAACCTGCAGACGGTCTTGCATACGCCGCATTTCTTACAGAGTTCCGGATCGATATGATGCGGCTGTTTCTTTTCGCCGGTAATGGCGTCATGAGGGCAGTTTTTCAGACATAATCCGCAGCCGATGCATTTTTCCACGTCAACTGAATACGTTATCAATGCCTTGCAGACCCCTGCCGGGCATTTCTTGTCTTTAATGTGAGCTTCATACTCGTCACGGAAATGCCGGATTGTACTCAGAACAGGGTTCGGTGCCGTTTGCCCGAGAGCGCAAAGCGAAGCAGATTTTACCATCATCGCCAGTGATTCAAGCTTTGTCAAATCCGCCATATCCGCTTCACCGTTGGTGATTTTTTCCAGCAATATCATCATTTGCGGAATCCCTTCACGGCAGGGAACACATTTACCGCAGGATTCATCTTTCGTGAAGCCGAGGAAGAATTTCGCGATGTCCACCATACAACTGTCTTCGTCGATGACAACCATGCCGCCTGAACCAACGATAGCGCCGATTGCCGTCAATGCATCGTAGTCAACCGGGGTGTCGAGGTGGGCTTCGGAAACAACTCCACCGGACGGTCCGCCCATCTGTACCGCCTTGAATTTTTTACCGTTCGGAATACCGCCGCCGATATCGTAAATAATTTTCCGTATCGGCGTACCCATCGGCACTTCGACAAGGCCGGTATTGTTAATCTTGCCAACCAGGCTGAATGTTTTCGTTCCGGAAGCTTTCTCAGTACCATATTTGGTAAACTCTTCATAACCACGCAGTACTATCTCCGGAATATTTGACCAGGTTTCAACATTGTTAATGGTGGTCGGCTGGCCGAAAAGCCCTCCGCCGACATTCGCCGGGAACGGAGGTCGCTGCCGAGGCCGGCCCATCTTGCCTTCGATTGAGGCTAGAAGGGCTGTTTCTTCGCCGCAGACAAACGCTCCGGCTCCGGGGAAAATATCGATATCGAAATCCATGCCGGTGTTAAGAATGTTCTTGCCGAGGAATCCGGCTGCCTTTGCTTCTTCAATTGCTTTGGTCATTTTCTGAATCGCATAGGGATATTCGGCCCTGATGTACGCGTAACCCTGTTTGACATTACCGATGGTATAAGCTCCGATTACCATTCCCTCGATGACCGAATGGGGATTGCCCTCCAGGACCGACCGGTCCATGTAGGCACCGGGGTCACCCTCATCGCCATTACAGACGACATATTTGGTGTCCGAGGCGGCGGTTCGTACGAACTGCCACTTGTTCCCGGTGGGGAATCCGGCGCCGCCACGGCCTCTCAGACCTGATTTCTTAACGACGTCAAGAACTTCATCGGGTTTCATTGCCAGCATTGCTTTCATTAATGCCTGATAACCGCCGAGGGCAATGTAATCCTCTATTGTCCACGGGTCCATGAGGGCGTTTTTGCCGAGAACTTTTCTCGTCTGATTCTTGAAGAACCCGACATCTTCGAAAGACTGTATCGCCTCACCCGTGCTGTGGTCGTGGAATAACAGCCTTTCCACCACCTCGCCGTTCATAAGATGCTTTTCAAATATTTCCTGGACATCTTTCGGCTGAACTTTGGCATAAAGGACATTTCCCGGATTAATGATAACGCTCGGGCCTATCTCGCACAGCCCGTGGCAGCCGGTACCGACAACGCCGAGTACCTTAACCGCTTTATTGCCGTTATACTCATTCACGATTCGGTTAAATTCTTCGAAAACCTTGGTTGCACCGGAACCGATACAACTACTCTCCATGCAGACACGCACGACCATTTCTTGTGCGTTCTTATCGAAAAGGCCGTTTTTTCGAAGGTCGATTTGTGCCTGACGTTCCTTGACAATTTCTTTCAGTTCCAACTCGGATGTGATTTGTTTCATTTTCAATCCGCCCATCTGTTATTTATATTCTTTGAGAATACTCTCTATAGTGTTCGGCTGAAGCCTTCCGTGCACGTTACCGTTAATCGACATCACCGGTGACAGCCCGCAGGCTCCCAGGCACCGGACCGTTTCAAGAGAGTAAAGTCCGTCATCGGTAATACCGTCCGGCTGCAACCCGTATTTTCGGTCGAAAGCGTCCAGTATCATGTTCGTCCCTTTGACAAAACAGGCCGTACCGGTGCATACCCGGATAATATATTTGCCTTTCGGTACCATTGTGAAGTAATTGTAGAACGATACCACACCGTAGGTCTTCGTCGCCGGAATGGCCAGCTTGTCCGATATCATCTCAATCATTTCAGGCGTGATATAACCGACAAGTTCCTGTGATTTCTGGAGAATTCGGATAAGACCACCCGCTTTATCTTTGTTGGCATCGATGATTTTTTCAATCTCCTGCCGGTAATAGTCTCTCCGGTCTTCCCAGCGTACCGCACTTTTTGTTTCAAGCATGCCCGCGCTCCTTAATAAATTGTTTGAACTATTTGAAATGACGGTAACTTACGCTGAATGTTCACTCCGCGCAAGTTACCGTGGCTATTTGTATAAGTGAAAAACGTCACGCTTCTGCTAAACGTACCTTAATTGAATTTCGAGCAGATAATGTTCGGATTGTTGTAAATGTAACACCGGTAAATAAAGACCATTAACCATAACCGAATCAAAAATAACTTACCGCCCCTCCAATACCCCCGCCAATCATGTTACGCTTTCGTTTCTGACTAATCTATCGTGCAAACGCTTAATTTCCTGCTTCATCACTATGACTATTTGCTTAATAAGGTGGTACACCCCTGTGGTTTATACTTAAGTATATTATAGCATACTATACTGTTTGATGCCTGTTCCCTTAATGGTAATCCGGTAAAATTGGATTTTTTTATATCTTACTAATATAATGAGTTTTATTGGTTACCTGCCATATCATGCCCGATTTTCCGGGCATACCTTCTGCCAATAAATAAGTGTCGCTGCATAGCAAGGAGGATAATGTATGAAGACAGACACCGGGTACCGCTCAACCGAAACCAGTCTTTCACCGTTCGAGATATGTCGCCGGGCAGCCGATTCCTGCCTGAATTCAGGGAAGCCCCTCTACATCACCGCCAAAGATATCTGCAATACCATCGCTAAATCGAACGTCATGTCAAGGCTCGAAATCGAATCCTACGACCCGACCATCCGAAATACCGGCCCCTTTATTGTCGACCTTCGCTCTCCTGATTCCGAAATGCGCGAAACCTATTCCCTTGGCCATATCCCGGGAGCCGTTCACATTCCATGGCGAAAGGTAACTCAGATAAAAACCCTGGCGTCTCTCCCGAAAGACCGCCGGATAATCGTTTACACCAATACCGGTCAGACCGGAGGCCAGGTGGCTGCCCTGCTCAGCCTGATGGGATACGACGCCGTAAACCTGAAATGGGGTATCACCTCCTGGACGGATGATGTATCCGCCGCCCCCGAACGGTTTAACCGGACAGACGATGTCCTCTGGCAGAACAGCTCGTACCGGAGCACGGTAACGACTGACCTTGAACCTGAATCCTCTTACCCGCTTCCTGAGGTAACCGCTGAAGGCCGTACTCCTTCAGCTCTGCTATGGTCGGCTGCCGATGAGTACCTCCGACTCTATAAACCGGCTAACGTTTCCGCCGGTGCTCTTTACGACCCGATGTTCTCGGTTGTTCACCCTCTCTACATCTCTCCCTATGATGACCCGGATGAGAACATGCTCGTCCTGCCCTTTGGCGTTCAGCCGGGTGAAAACGACGAGCCTTTTTCCTGGCCGTTCGTCCTTGATGTCAGAACCGAAGAAGAGTACAATCGCGGCCATATCCCCGCCTGTGTTCATATCTACTGGAAAGAGATCTTCCGAACGGAAAACCTCCGGAAGCTTCCCCCCGACCGGCAGATTGTCGTCGTCAGTAACACCGGCCACACCTCTGCCCATGTCACCGCCCTGCTCAATGTTCTCGGATATGACGCAGTCAATCTCAAGTGGGGCATGAGCGGCTGGTGCCCTCCGTCTCCGGAAAACGGTATCTCCACCTATTCGAACGAACACGACTGCATGGGTTACCCCATCGTTAAAGGCTGGGTTCCCGGCAAGGCGACTGCCTGCAAGTCCTGAGGTTAACTCCGGCGAACGTGCTTCGCCGATACTAAAAAAAGCCGCTGTTCAATAACAGCGGCTTTTTTTAGTATCTTCGAAACGGGGAAATAGCCGAAAAAAAAATATATTTATGTCAAATAATCGTAATATCACCGTAATAATCGTGCCGTATCATAAATACAAGAATATTGCCCGGTCATATATAATATAGAAACGGTACACGCTCAGGGCAAAGAAAGAAGAAAAGGAGAATACTACCATGATACAGGTCAAGGAAAACTCTACCGCTGCCCTTAACGAGCTTTTCGGGTGCAACGTCTTCAATGACTCGGTGATGCGCCAGACGCTGCCGAAGGATACCTATAAGTCCCTGAAAAGAACTATCGATGAAGGAATGGCTCTCGACCCCCAGGTCGCCGAAGTCGTCGCTTCCGCCATGAAAGACTGGGCAATCAGCAAAGGAGCCACTCACTTCACCCACTGGTTCCAGCCAATGACCGGTATCACCGCCGAAAAACATGATTCATTTATTTCCCCCACTCCGGACGGCAAAGTAATCATGGAATTCTCCGGTAAAGAGCTTATCAAGGGAGAACCGGATGCTTCGTCCTTCCCGTCCGGCGGCCTTCGCGCTACCTTCGAAGCCCGCGGCTATACCGCCTGGGATTGTACCTCCCCGGCTTTCGTGAAAGACGGCAGCCTCTACATTCCCACTGCTTTCTGTTCCTACACCGGCGAAGCCCTCGATAAGAAAACCCCCCTTCTTCGCTCCATGGACGCGATAAATAAACAGGCTATGAGAGTCCTTCGCGCCCTCGGCAACACCACTGCCAGGAGAGTCTTAACGACAGTCGGCCCCGAACAGGAATACTTTATCATCGATAAAACCCTCTTCGACCAGCGGGAAGACCTGATTATGACCGGGCGTACCCTGTTCGGCGCTAAAGCGCCGAAAGGCCAGGAACTCGAAGACCATTACTTCGGCCAGATAAAAGACCGGATTATCGCTTACATGGCCGACCTCGACCGGGAGTTATGGAAACTCGGCGTTTCGGCCAAGACGAAACATAACGAGGTTGCCCCGGCTCAGCACGAACTGGCACCGATTTTCTCGACGACCGACATCGCCACCGACCACAACCAGCTGACCATGGAAACCATGAGAAAGGTAGCCCTCCGTCACGGGCTGGTCTGCCTGCTTCATGAAAAACCGTTTACCGGTATCAACGGCTCCGGTAAACACAATAACTGGTCGATGTGTACCGATGACGGCCAGAACCTGCTTGATCCCGGCACGACTCCTCATGAGAATATCCAGTTTCTCCTCTTCCTCTGCGCCATCATCAAAGCCGTCGATACCTATGCCGAACTGCTTCGCATGTCAGCCGCCAGCGCCGGAAACGACCACCGCCTCGGTGCCAACGAAGCTCCCCCGGCAATTGTCTCGATATTCCTCGGCGAGCAGTTAACGGAAATTTTGGAACAAATAGAGGCGGGCGGAACATCGCAATCGAGAGCCGGTATCCTGATGCATCTCGGCACCAACTCGCTTCCTTCGCTTCCCAGGGATTCGACTGATCGGAACCGGACATCGCCGTTCGCCTTCACCGGTAACAAGTTCGAATTCCGCATGGTCGGCTCGGCACAATCTATATCTCAGGTCAACTATGTCCTGAATACCATCGTTGCCGAAAGCCTCTGCCAGTACGCCGAACGGCTTGAGAAAGCCGAGAATGTCACGAAAGAAACCAGCGCCCTTATTCTCGAAACGCTGAAAAGTCACAAACGGATTATCTTCAACGGTAACAACTACTCCGATGAATGGGTTACCGAAGCGGAAAAACGAGGATTACCGAACATTAAAAACACCGTCGATGCCATCGCCGAAATTCGCTCGGAGAAAAATATCGACGTCATGAGCAAGCACGGGGTTCTCTCGAAAACAGAAATGGAATCGCGCAGCGAGATTCAGTACGATCTGTATATCAAAACGGTGAAGATAGAAGCTCTCACCATGCTTGAAATGGCTAAACGTCAGATACTCCCGGCAGTCATCAAGTTCAAAGCCGGCCTGGCGGGTTCGGTCAGCGCCATTCTCGCCGCCGAAGGTAATGCCGATGTCGAAAAAGCTCTGCTCAAGAAAGTTTCGGACCTGGTCGCATCCTTCAACGGCAACATCGAAAAGCTGGAGAAAGCCGTCCGGCAAGTCTGCGAAAACACAGACTTGAAATCCGAGGCAATCGCCTGTCGCGACCTGATTATACCGTCGATGAACGCCCTGCGGCATGATGCCGATACCCTGGAAACGATGGTAGACACCGAATGCTGGCCGATGCCGACCTACTCGAAACTGCTTTTCAACGTCTAATAATTTTCCGGAAAACGAAAAGAGGAAGTGTTTCGCCACTTCCTCTTTTTTTGTATCGGCGAAAGTCGATTATTCTTCAATAAGTTTTATCAGGACATCCCCGCCTTTTGTCCGGGTATCGAACACCGCAAAAGCACCACCGTCCTTCGGTTTTCCGCTGTATATCAGCGGCACGCCTTTTCCGGTCATCATGGC
>CAZOGR010000071.1:0-4707 GCA_964579355.1 uncultured Dehalococcoidales bacterium
TGGAGATATTCTTTATCATCGAGGTACTCAGGTCCCCAGATTTTGTTGAGAAGGTGAGCGTGAGTCAGTACTTTCCCTTCGTTCTGCGCGAGTTCGAGGAGGAGGTTGTACTCCGTCGGGGTCAGACGTATATCTCTTTCAGCTACCGTGACCCGCCGCTGATTGAAATTTATCTGCAAGTCGTCACCGGCAATCGACGGCTGGTCTGTCACCGCAAAATTCTCCTTGCTGCGGCGAATCACCGCCCTGATACGGGCAAAAAGCTCGTTTTTTCCGAACGGTTTGGTGATGTAGTCATCCGCACCGAGGTCGAGGCTTTTCACCTTATCGTCTTCCATGCCCCTGGCACTGAGCATGATAATCGGGGTATGCGACCATTCCCGGATTCGTTCGAGTACCTGGAAACCGTTCATTTTCGGCATTGTGATATCGAGAATCACCACATCTGGCGGCTCCAGTTCGAAAAGATTGAGGGCATCGGTGCCGTTCATGGCCGCTGAGACCTTGTAACCCTCGGATTCAAGGTTAGCCCGCAGCAGCTTGATGATACTCAGTTCGTCGTCAACTATCAGTATATGGGGCTTCATCGAATCAGTCACCTGTCGACTTTTAATTCAACTATACCTACTCAATGGTGGCATTCAAACACCGCTGCTGTCAACTTTTCCGGTTGTTACCGATTTGTCAGGAATGCATCGATAAGCTGTTTTAACTCGTCAGGCCGAAACGGCTTGAGCAGGTAGGGGCGGCCGGCACTTTGCAGGAGGTTCATTGTCTCGCCTCCCATGATACTGCCGGTCATGAATATTACATTCCGGGTGACTTCAGGATATTCCTGCTGCAACCAGATATACACATCTATCCCGCTGACGACGGGGAGTCTGATATCCATCAATATCAGTTCGTAGTCATTTTCCGTTATCAGCTTTTCTGCGGTTTCACCGTTATCGGCAATATCGGCGATAAAACCTTCTTGTTTCAGTATCTTTTTACACAGGCCGGCAATGGACGGTTCGTCTTCGATAATCAGCGCCTTTTTTGTCGATGCATCCATCTCTATCAACCTTTGTCGATGTTACTCTGTTTTTCCGGCAATTCGATGATAAACACCGTTCCTTTTCCTTTTTCACTCTCTGCCCGTATAGTGCCTCCGTGCTCGCTGACGATGCCATGAACGATACTCAATCCCAGGCCGGTACCCTGGCCGACCTCTTTCGTGGTGTAGAAGGGGTCGAAAATACGGGGAAGGTTTTCAGGAGCGATACCGGGGCCGTCATCGGCTATCGAAACCTGCACTTTACCGTCTTTTCGCCGGGTCGTTATCTCGAGCCGTCCGCGTCCGTGCGCCTCTTTCATGAAAAACTCGGCATTGACGATGATATTAATGAATACCTGCTGGAGCTGAAAGTCATTCGCTGATATCGGAGGAAGGGTTGCGTCGAAATGGGTGACAACATCGATGTTGTTGACCTTCTGCTCGTATGCCCGTAATTGCAGGACAAGGTTGACAATGTCGTTTACTTTAACCGGCCTCTTATCATCCGGGTGCTGCCGGGAGAAGGTCAAGAGGTTCCGTGCCACCTGACTGGCTCTGATTGCTTCTTTATTGATGATGCCGATGTCTTCCATGGCGTCTTCCGGCAGGTCTTGCCTGGCCATAAGCAGGTCCGAGAACCCGACGACCCCTGTGAGGGGATTGTTGATTTCGTGGGCGATTCCCGCAGCAAGCTCGCCAATCGAAGCCAGACGGTCGGTGACGATGAGCTGCTCCTGCATTTTGAGTCGTTCGGTGATATCTTCGAATATGCCGACGATGCCGATTGTCTCCCCGGACGAGTCGTAAATCGAAGCGATACTCATCTCTGCCGCGAACTTGACACCGGTTTTCGTGACGGCGGTGTATGTGAAGGTTGTTGTCGTGCCAAGGTCGACAGCTTCGCGGATTTCCCGGACGATAAGTTCATGGTCCTGCTGGAAGGCAAAGTCCAGCCCGTTTTTCCCGATGATATCGTCTTCGGAATCGCAGCCGTACAGCTTAAGAGCCGGTTTATTAACCTGGATGATTTGCCCGTGTTTATCAGTAACCATCAACCCCTGCGGCATGGAATCGACCGTCGTGCGTATCCTTCTCTCGGACTGGCGAAGTTCCTCTTCCATCATTTTGCGCTCGGTGATATCCCGGCAGACGCAGAATATCAGCTTCCGTCCGGAGAACACCGCCGCATTCGTGCTGATTTCAACATCGAAAGCGCTGCCGTCTTTTCTCCGGTGCCTGGTCTCGAGATGGTCTCCTTTTTCATCGACATTCTGCAGCATCTCGAGTGTCTCTTCGGGAGGATAGAGGTATTCCCAATCGAGAACCGAGAGTTTCCGGACTTCTTCGGGTGTGTATCCGAGCATCTCGGCGAATTTCGCGTTCGCCTCGAAAACACCGCCGTTCTGGTCGAGAATAACAATGCCGTCCCGGGACTGGTCTACCAGGATACGCCGCCGGGTGACTTCATCGGCAAGGGATTCTTCGACCTGTTTCCGTTCGGTGACATCGTCATAAATCGCTACTACTTCTCCTTCGGGTAGTTTGTACAGGTAATTATCACGCCAGCCGGTTATCCTGTCATCCTTATACCGGGATATCGGATAATATTCGGCTCTCCCTGTTCTCCAGACTCGCTCCAGGACTCTTAACAAGCCGAATTCTATCACTCCCGGAAATACCTCGGTTACCTTTCGTCCGATTACTTCTTCCTTCGTGATTCGTTCTACTTTTTCGGCTGCCTTGTTGAAGTCGGTAAATACAAAATCCTGACCGTTATCGACAGCGTGATAGACAGCCGCACAACTGCTCATGTTATTGAACAGTTCACGGAACCTTTGTTCATTTCTTTTTAAACTTTCTTCCATTATTTTCCGCTCGGTGATATCGCGTCCGATACCGACGACACCGACAATCTTACCGGAATCATCGTGAATCGGCGAAAGCGAAGTCTGGTAGTAACGGGGAGACGGTTGTCCGGGGGTCTGCCAGTCATAGATAACAAATTCTCCCGCCAGGGCGCGCCGGCTGGCTTCTTCGTGTCCTCTGGCCTCTTCTTCTCCGAAGATATCGCGGGCGGTCCTGCCAAGGAAGTAGTCCGGCGTCAACCCCGCCCTTTCTACCCAGGGGCCAAAGACGCCGGTGTGACGCATCTCGGTATCGAGGGTAAAGACGATTTCCTCCAGGGAACCAACCATGGTTCGGAACCGCTCCTCGCTCTTCTGCAACGCGTCGGTGACCATTTTACTTTCAGTAACATCCAGCCAGCTTGCCAGGAGATAATCCGGTTCTCCGTTTTCCTTCATTACCGTTGTCGTGGTAATCCGAACCTGGATTTCTTCGCCATTCCTGCGGGTAAAACTCCGTTCATAGTTCACCAGTCGTCGTTCGAATGATTTTTTTAACCTGGTGACATATTCCTCTCCGGTCTGTTCTCCCCAGAACGGATAAGGAGCTTTTTGCCCGATAAGTTCTTCGGCTGAATAACCGGTCAGTTTTTCAAGAGCCGGATTGACGTATCGTATCGATGTATCCGGATTGATGACATTAACAGGATTCGGCGCGTTTTCCAGAAGACTCGTACTGAACAGTTCATTCTCCCTGAGAGCTTCTTCAAGCTGTTTGCGTTCGGTTATGTTCTGGGTATTAATGGCGATATCTTCACCCATCGAGACAATCACAATCCGAAGCCATGTCGGCTTCGCAATAATTTCGCCCACATAGACTTCTTCAAGTACGCGGGATATGCCTGTTTTTGCCACATCCAGGTACGCTTCGAAAACAGGCGTTTCTCGATGTGCCGGGAAAAGAGCCAGGAGTCGTTTGCCGACGATGGATAGCGGGTCTGTTCCGTTTATCCGGGCGACCGCCTGGTTTTCATAAACCCAGGTAAAATCAACAATTTCATCATTTTCATTTCGGATGGGATGAAGAATGGTAAATCCGTCGGGAGACATTTCCTGGGCAGTTCGGAACCGTTCCTCGCTTTTCTGAAGAGCGTCGAAAACTGCTTTCTGCCCGGTAATATCGACCCAGTTCGCAATCGCATAGACGATTTCTCCGTCAATCCTGACCGGTGTGTCATTGATACTCACCCAGAATTTCCGGCCGTTCTTCGCGATATGCTGCACCTCGTAGCCAGCGACGCCATGTACCAGATCCATGTTCAGTCGTTCAATCGCCTCGCCGGACTTATCTATCCAGAAAGAAAAAGGGGCCCGCTGCCCGACGAGTTCTTCGAAGTCGTACCCTGTCAGCTTCACTGCGGCGTTGTTGACATAGCGTATCGACGTATCCGGGTTGAAAACGATAATCGGATTGGGTGAATCCTCGAGCAGGCTGGTATTGAATATTTGCGATTCCAGTAAGTTTTTTTCCGCCTGTTTCCGCTCGGTAACGTCACGGATAATCATGCTGGTCATGGCTCTGTCTTCGCTGCCGGTGAATATCGCCGAGGTGACCTCTCCGGTAAAGCGTGAACCGTCCCTGCGAAGGAAGGTTACCTCGCCTTTAGCTTTGCCGTATTTCCGGCGTCGTTCGAGGAGGGGCATCAGGTTCGGGTCGGAAAAATCGAGGATGAGGTTACGCCCGCCTTCGCAGATTTCCGCTTCGGTCCGCTGGAACATTCGGGTGGCAGCCGGATTAGCGGCCAGGATACCGCCGTCAGGGGTCGT
>CAZOGR010000071.1:4807-7385 GCA_964579355.1 uncultured Dehalococcoidales bacterium
TTAGCGTAGAGAAGGGTGCCGTCGAGCGAAATGCGAAGAACCGGATTCGGGTTTTCATCGGGGAATTTTGACAGAGCTTCGGTTTTTCCTTCAATCTCGATACTGTGGAGGGCAAAGGCGATGTCCCCCGCCAGTTCGATGAAGAGTGACTGTTCATCGGAGTCATAGGCGTGCTCTTCCGGTGCGTAGAGTGAAATGACGCCGAATACTTTACCGCCGTATTCGAGCCGGCTGATGAAGCCCTCCCCCGTATTGTAGAGCGTTTTCGCCGGACAGTTTGTTTCCGAAACGGGTAATTTACCGCACAGGGAAAACGGATTGCCATTTTCCAGGATCGATTGAACGCAGGCGGGGTAGTTCGATTTCTCCAGTTGCTCTTGAAATGCCTGCATTTCTTCACTGTTAGCGGAAGCAGCGGTGAGATACCTCCGGTTTTCGTCGAACAGCAGTATCCAGGCGCAATGAACCTCCCGGGTTTCGACAAGCAACTCGCAACTCGCTTTAATCAGCCGGTCCCGGTCTTTTTCGTGAACGATAAGCTGATTGACATTCCGGATGGCGCTGAGGATGGTGTTGAGATACTCGATGTGCTGCCTGGCTTTTTCCCGTTCGAGTACTTCCTGTCTCAGTTCAGCGGTTTTCTTCGCAACCTGCCGTCTCAGAAGTGAAACCCCGGCAATGAGCAGCAGGATGAATCCTCCGATGCCGACCAGTACCCATGTCAGCCATTCAGGGAGGCCTTTTCCTCCTTCAGGCCTGATGCCAAACCACCGCTCCATCGATTGGTAGAGGATGGAATTATTGTCCGATTTCAGGTTTCTGATATTCCAATCGATTCTCTCTTTCAGGAATGCGCTATTTTCCGCATCGCTGGTGAAAGCAAACCGGAGAGAAACCGGAGAAAAAATAACCGGAGTATCGATTATGTCGAATTTATCCTGATGTAATGCGGCAAAGTCTTTACTGGCGACACCGGCATCGGCTTCCCCGCTCTGAACCTTTTCGAAAACGCCGAGGTACGAAGAAACTTCGAGAAACGTACAATCGATTTCGAAGGTTTCGGCAATCGTCGCAATACCTTTCGGACCGTAGACATTGATGCTTTCCTTGAGAACCGCGATGGTTTTTCCCTCGAGGTCGAGAACAGACTGAATCGCGTTATCTCTTGTCGTGTAGACACTCGACCAGCTCATGTAGACAGTCTCTTCGGAAAAATCATAAAGCCTGCTTCGTTCCTCAGAGTAGGCGACATCCGGCATGATATCAATCTCGCTGGCCTGCAGCCTGGCGAGAGACTGTTCCCAGGTACCGGGGACGTATTCTACCTGCCAGTTTTCCTGCGAGGCGATGTAGCCGATGATTTCCGGCCAGAAACCGGAGGGGTTGTTATCGGCACCGGTGAATATTTTCGGTTCGTTTTCATAGACGCCAACACGTACCGTTATTCCATCGTCCGCGAAGACCGGAGAATACAAAAGAGAGAAGCACAGTATTACCGCGCCGAGTAACGACAATCCGCGTTTAATCATCCCGAACCTCCGGTGCCAATCAAAAAAACGTGCAGCAATACCCTGATGTAACCATATCGCGGGAGAGAGTAAGAGCTACCAAAGTAAATGTACTTAACAGAAATTATCAAAAAATAAACCGGTATGTCAAACATGTAACGATACCGATAATTGTTTCCGGTACCGGAGGAGCTTTGCAATTAAAACAGGCGTTGACTTACAATGGACTTTAGTGTACTATAGTGGACAATCTTCTTTACCAGGATTTATTCGTTCCTATCTTGAAAACCAGTTTGGCGAGGAAAACTGCCGGTGGATACAGTGAATCATGTCCGATAATGAACTAATGACACTCGGTGAAACAGCCGATTATTTACGGGTTAACAAGAAAACGATTTACCGGTTACTCGAACGAAAGGCGATACCCTCGGTGAAAGTGGGACATCAGTGGAGGTTCAATAAAAGCTCCATAGACGGATGGTTGAGCACGAATACCGCGGAGGTTACGACGAGCGTTCTGATAATCGATGACGACCGGGAAATCTGCGAGGTTTGCGCGAGTATCCTGGAACCGGAAGGGCTTATCGTATCGGGGGTTACCAATCCTCTGGAAGGGTTGGAATTAATCGAAACGCGGGATTATGACCTGGTGTTTATCGACTTGAAAATGCCGGAGATAAACGGAGCGGAGCTGTTTCGCCGGATAAAGGCGGCAAAACCGGATTTACCGGTCATCATTTTAACCGGGTATCCGGACAGTGACCTGATGGACGAGGCGCTGCAGTGCGGCCCGATTGCGGTCATTAAAAAACCCTTTACGGAAACGAATCTGTTTTCGGCGATAAACACCTATCTTCACCTGGACTTGAAATAGGTTGCACTTCACTCAGCGTGATTGGCAATAAATAAAAACGAGAGGAAAAAGAATGAATTCAACAGAACTTCAGAAACTGGTAAAGTCCATTTTCGGCAGCGAAGAAACAAGACAGGCATTCGAGTCGAACCCTGAAAAGGCTCTCGACCGTTTCACGTTGACGAAAGAAGAACGGAAAGCGGTGCTGGATGTTCAT
>CAZOGR010000072.1:0-1916 GCA_964579355.1 uncultured Dehalococcoidales bacterium
TTAAACATGCGTTCGGTACGGCATAGCCCGATACCTTCCGCTCCGAACTTGATTGCCTGAGCAATCATCTCCGGCGTGTCCGCGTTAGCCCTTATTCCCAGCCTGCGGAATCCGTCAGCCCAGCTCATCAGTTCCTGTAATTCAGGGGTCATGCTGACTTCTTCCAGCGGCAGCACGCCCAGGTAGACGTCCCCGGTAGTCCCGTTTATTGTTATCTCGGCGCCCTCTTTCAGAACCTTGTTTTCGATTGTCATCGTCCTGGAGGCAAGGTCGATGGAGATACCTTCCGCACCGCAGACGCATGGTTTACCCATTCCACGGGTAACGATTGCGGCGTGGGAGGTCATTCCTCCCCGCTGTGTCAGGACGCCATCTGAAGCGGCGATGCCCTGGATATCATCGGGGTTGGTTTCAGGTCGGACCAGGATAATGTTTATCCCCTTTTTCGCCATCCCTACCGCCTCATGGGGTTCGAAAACAATTTTCCCTGAAGCGGCACCCGGGGCGGCGTTCAGACCTTTTGTTAGCGCAACATACCCTTCGGTCGTCTTCAACCGCTTGTGCAGCAGGCTGGTAATATCGTTGACGGAAATTCTCGTCATTCCCTCTTTACGGGAAATTATGTTCTCTGCCACCATATCGACGACGATTTTTACCGCAGCACTGCCACTCCGCTTGCCGGTGCGGGTTTGCAAAATATACAGCTTTCCGGATTCGACGGTAAACTCTATATCCTGCATTTCACAGAAATGATGTTCCAGCCGGTCGGCAATAGCCTCAAGTTCGTCGTAGGCGTCGGGAAGGGTGTTTTTCAGCGCCTGGATTTCCTGGGGAGTGGTTTCTCCCGAGACAATTGCCTCTCCCTGTGCCTTGTGAAGGTATTCTCCGAAAAGCCCTTTTTCTCCGGTGATGGGATTGCGGGAAAAAATGACACCTGTGCCGCTCTTGTCATCACGGTTACCGAAAACCATTGCCTGGACGACGGCAGCGGTGCCGAGGGTCGTCGGGATATTGTTCAACCGCCGGTATTCAATCGCTCTCATGTTGTCCCACGATTCGAAGATTCGGCGGATGTTGACGAGCATCTGTGCATAGTCGTCGATGTTGAGAACCGTATCCATCATACCCGGCATGGATACCGGCGCCGAAGAGCGAACCGAAACCTGAAGCCCCTTGCCGAGTTTTTTCCCCATATCGGATTCCAGGCTGTTAAGCGCCTGCTTGATTTCGGCTTCCGGCAGCATGCCGTTTTTCTGCCACTCTTTATAAGCTTCGATGGAAACCACGAAGCCGGGTGGCACCGGCAGCTCAAGCTGGCTCATGATGACCAGATTCGCCCCCTTGTTTCCCAATTGGGATTTATCACTGACTCCGTCCTTGAAACTATAAACGCAGCTCACCTCATTACTCCTTATCGATTATTCAGGTAGTATCCTGATTATGTATGAAGAGGAAGGTACATATCAATAAACGCCTGTAGCGGTATTCATATTGATTGGACCCCGAGCAGAGTAGATTTTTGTTTGCAGGTAGGTAACCTTTTTCGAACGTGAGGTTATTCGTGAGAGGGTTGGCAGGTTTCCAGACTTCAAGAGTTCCACCAGAGGTCCAGTGTTCTTATTGATGATTACCGGCGAGGCTGTCTTTATTATGCTGTTTTCGTGCCTGAATGTCAACAGTAAACAGCCTTTCCTGATATCGAAGAAAGCTCATCAAACACTTAATCACCTGCGAATTTGGTCGGTGTATAATTGACATAATATTGGAATATGAATTATTTAACAGGGTATGGTATTCTTCCCGAAAAGGAGGGAGAGTATGCACAGAAACAGAATCAAACAGCAATGGGCTGAGGGAAAACTGGCGGTCGGGACCTACGTTAACCTGGCTGATCCGGCGGTTTGCGAGATAATCGG
>CAZOGR010000072.1:2016-7230 GCA_964579355.1 uncultured Dehalococcoidales bacterium
CGGCCCGGCAGATGTCGGACGGCTGATGGATTCTTATCAGCAGCAGATGCGGGAGATAAACGCCAACCGGTGATACCGGCAGAAACGGATATTTACTTGTTCCGGTAACTTGGGTATACTTGGTTACCTGCTGATAAGGAGCTGTTAAAGAGGAATAATGCCGGATATTGCTTCAACCGTTGCTCTGGTAGGAATCCTTATTTTCTTGGCGCATCTTTTCACCGGGATTTTCAGCCGTACGCGGATACCGGATGTCTTTCTCCTGATTATTATCGGTATCTGTGCCGGCCCGGTTTTCAACCTGATATCACCGGCAGAATTCGGCGTCGTCGGTCCGGTGTTTACCACCATCACCATGGTCATCCTGCTCTTCGAAAATGGCCTTTCTTTAAAACTTGCCGGCATCAGGAACACCATCGGTGCGACGCTGAAGCTTGCTCCTCTCAGCTTTATATTGACGGTTGGAGGCGTTGCTGGCCTCGCTATGCTGCTGACCGACCTTACTGTTCTCCCCGCATTTACCCTGGGAGCTATCGTCGGTTCGACCACGGAAGCGATACTGATACCGTTACTGAGAAAACTCAAAATTCAGGACGATACGATGGCCCTGCTGACGGTCGAATCTTCGATTAATGATGTGTTGAGTATCGTCATCACTGTCGCTCTGGTACAGGCCAGCGTACTTGGCCAGGTGAGTGTTATGACGGTAACCGGCGATTTGTTTTCTTCCTTCACCGTGGCATTGGTTTTCGGAATCGGCGGCGCCTTGATATGGTCAGCCCTCCTCCATAGAGTGCAGCCGTTAAAAAATGCCATGTTTACAACGCCGGCTTTCGTCTTTGTTATCTACGGGCTTGTCGAAGTAATGGGATTCAGCGGCGCAGTCGCGACGCTGTCTTTCGGCATCACTATCGGTAATATAGAGAAGATTCATTTTCCTGTCTTTAGAAAGGCACAACCGAAAAATGCGGTCGGGCTGACACAGGCAGAAAAGTCGTTTTTCAGCGAAGTGGCTTTTCTGCTGAAGTCGTTTTTCTTTATCTACATCGGGATTTCACTGGAACTGATAAGCCGTCAGATGATACTTCTTTCCGTTATTTTCTGCCTGTTGATTTTTATCCTTCGCCTGTTTGCAGTTAAAGTCGCCGTGAATAAATCGTTGCCCAAATTGGATATTTCAATTGTTTCGGTTATTATCCCGAAAGGCCTGGCGGCGGTAGTACTCGCGACACTACCGCTTCAGTACGGGATGGCAGGTGGAGAAACGATTAAATACCTTACTTACGGAATTGTTTTAGCGAGCATCGTGCTGACGGCATTTATGTGTTTTTTAATCGAGAAGACAAAAGTCGAGGATGTGTTCAGTTGGGTTCTGTCGTCAAGATTCCCCCGGTTAAGCCCCCGGGTAATTACCCGCCCGAAAGAAATGTTTGGCAGCACCGGTACCTTGATACCTGGTAAAAACAAGCTGTTTAAGGGAGTCGACGAATTGAAAAAGATACCCATTACAACTGAAAAAAACAGACCTGGACAGTAAGAAGCAACAAATGAAAGTATCCGGTTATTCGATTGTCACGGAGACGGTATCTTTGGCGGTATCCAGTATTTTCCGGGCGGCAACCGAGATATCTTTGTCCCCGGTTCTTGATTCGGTGAAGTCGGAAATCATGACATCAAGCGCTTTCCGCTGAGCGGCCGATATCACGATAAAGTTGACCGAATAACCTTTCGCTTCCCGGTTCAGTACCAGGCAGGCATGTCGATTATTTTTATTTGCCCAGCTTTCGAGTCTCTTTTCCGCTTGTTCGACGATTTTAAAAGGTACCCTGATAATAGCCAGGTCTCCGTCGCTGTCCAGTATCAATAGCTGCTGGTCGCCGCTGTTTGGAGTCTCTTCGTCGATAACCCGTTTCATAACGATAAGCGGGTACGAGTGTTCGGCTTTATAGACAGGCATCGAAAATTCCATGTCTTTTTCGAGGTAATAGGGTAGCCGGTTGAGGACAGCCGGCAGTTCCTGGCGGGCTATGACAGACGATGATACAGTATCTGCCTTGGCGGTTTTATAAGCATTGACGCCGGTCCGGATAATGTTATTCAGGTACTTGTTTAACACGTCCGGAATAACCCTGTGCTGCAGGGCGTGGTCGAGGGCATGCGAAAGAGCCCATGATTCGTCAGCCGTAACTTCAGTAACAATTGGAGCGTAGGTGCCGGGTCCGATTTCCAGCCCGACCGTCGCATAGTCTTTCCTCGCCGCGTCCATAGGTTCTATATCCTGGAGAATGAGCCGATAGACTGATTTATCTATCAGCGTGGTATAGACCTTGCCTTTAGCATCACAGTAGAGCATCCTGATTTTACTTTTTAATGTTTTATCCTCAGGCATGCTCACCGGCATTAGAAAAATAACGTCTTCCGGTTTGTTCTTACTGAATAATTTCACTTTTCTTGTACGGTTATCGGATAGTGTAGCTGTTCGAAACGCTATTATAGCACAATGTTTACTAAAAGCTCATTGTTTTTTCAGATTAGAGGTTATATCTCCGTTGTTTTCATATTAACCGCCGTTGTGCTACTATTCGGGAACAACATTCTATATAGAACAGAAAATCCGAAAAGGAGGGACTATGAGACTCGTTAAAACCGATAAAGGGTATGTTTCCGGGGCGATAATCGGCGTACCTGGAAAAGAGGTCAGCGTTTACCGGGGGATTCCCTTTGCTGCGCCGCCGGTCGGAAAATACCGTTGGCAGCCTCCCCGCCCGGCAGAATCCTGGGACGGTATCCGGGAATGCACCCGATTCAGCCTGATTTCTCCCCAGACCGTTCTGGGTAACATGACCGGCGAAATGCCACAGGGCGAAGACTGCCTGTACCTGAATGTTCTGACAACTGCTCGGGAACCTGATGAAAAACTGCCGGTGCTGGTATGGATGCACGGCGGCGGTTATGCGATGGGAAGCGGGAATGACAAAATCTGGAATTACCATCGACTGCCTCAGAACTGCGTCCTGGTGACACTGAACCACCGGCTCGGCCCCATTGGCCTGCTGGCCCATCCGGCTCTGTCCGAAGAATCGAAAAAGGGAATATCCGGTAATTATTTGTTTCTCGACCTCATCGCTTCGCTGGAATGGATACAGAAAAATATCGCTGCCTTCGGGGGTGACCCGGACAATGTTACTATTTTCGGCGAATCCGGCGGAGGTGCCAAGGTTTCTATTATGATGGCTTCACCCCTTGCGAAAGGCCTGTTTCACCGGGCGATTTGCGAAAGCGGCACGGCAACGGCGATTTTACAGGGCGTAAGACAGGCTGATATCGAGGCGAACGGGGAAAAATTGTTCGCGAAACTTGGTATCAGTCAAGGGAAAAATGCTCTCGAAGAAGCCAGAAATCTACCTTTTGAGAAAATACTGCATGCCGCCGCTGAAATGGAACCGCCGAGAAAACCCGGAGCACCGGTTTCACCCGCCTGGGATGCGGCAATCGATGGCCATGTCATTCCGGAAAGCCCTGTCGAACTGTTCTCGAAAGGCACCATCAATTCAGTCCCTCTTTTGGTTGTGGCAAATCTCGGCGAGCTGGTCGGACCGGGCATGCTTGTTATGCCGTTTATCGTTCCGGCGTATGTCGAGATGCTGAAAGCCGTTAAAAAGAACGGTTGTGCCGGATATGCCTGTATTTTCGACCAGGTACCGGTAAACTGGAAGAAGGAAGGGTGTAACTCAGCTCATTCGATGGAACTACCCTATGTATTCGGCGACTGGGATAACACGACCGGCTGGTGGAAATCGGTGGCAATGATTGCCCAGGCCTCCGGAGCGAAAAGCCCCGTTCCGGAACTGACCGGGCATGACCGCATTGTCTCGGAAACAATGATGAGTTTCTGGAGGAGTTTTGCCAAATCGAGTACTCCGGCAGCCAAAGACATCCCCGAATGGCCTGAATACTCAGTTGACTCGGACAACTACTTCTACATCGGAGAAAAACTTGAAGTGAAGACCGGCTTCTCGAAAGTGTCACAGGAAAATCGAACATAAGACAAATATGAGGCTCCGGAATTACTCCGGAGCCTCATTGTGCCAGAACTATTTGTTAAGGAAGGTGACGTTTTTACCGAACTCGCTGTAGTAGTCGGGTGTCAGGGCAATGGGGTGAAACAACACCGGCTTGTCGATTCGTTTGAAGGTCAGCGGTGTGTGGACGAAACCGGCCGGTATATGAACGATGGTCGGTTGCTCTATCTCGTACATTTCCTCTTCTTCACCCAACGATAATTCGATGGTTGCGTCGAACTCGAACATGTTTTCAAGGTTGCCGCCGAGAAAGCAGAGGAACTCCTCGAATGGGTGAAAATGAGGAACACGGTCAAACAGCATTGGTTCTTTGATGTACCGCCATGCCATAGAAAGGTTTGTCCGAGTTCCGAACTGCCGGGCGCTGTCGATATAGGCACTCGGGTTGGGCATCGGAATTTTTGGTTGATTGACCAATTCCGGTTCGGTTACGAAAAGCTGTCCGTATTTCCTGTTTTTTATCATCTGTTTTCTCCGTGTGGTTTCTTATTCGCATCTTATCCCTGCGCGAATCAGGCCGGCTTTACTTTCCCGACCTGGGTAAACAACTTAAGGGTATCGGCGACGTCCCAGTGCTCGGCTATTTTCCCGTTTTCGATTCTGAATATGTCGACGACATCGTAGTTCAGCGGGTTTCCCGTCGGAGGATTCCCCAGCCACTCGCCTTTATGGGTGCCGGTGGTTGTTGAATACATCATGACGACATCCCCTTCGGCAATGATTTTCTTAATCGTATAGCTGAAATCCGGAACTCCCTCGAATAGCTCTTTGAAAAACCGGATAAACCCGGCTTTCCCCTGGGGGCAATCAGGGTTATGCTGAATGTAGCTGTCAAGCATGATATTATCGAGCTGACTGAAGTCGTGATTCCGAAACACAGTCTCGCATAACGTTTCAACAACCTTCTTATTCGCTTCCGTTCTCGTCATATCCAAACTTCCTCTTCCTTGTTTATACGGGAGCATTCACGCTTTAAGGATAGTCGGTAAGGTCTATCTCCAGGCATCGATACTGTAAAACGGGTCGATACCGAGGTGCCGGTGAGAGCTCAACTGGTGGCTGACCTCTTCATCGCCTCCGCCGATGATTATCTGGAAGTGGTAAGGGCTTTCCGCCGCCGGTACCAGATAGT
>CAZOGR010000073.1:0-7134 GCA_964579355.1 uncultured Dehalococcoidales bacterium
TCGAGAATCGCTTTCATGATGGGAGGAGTTGTCTTACCGAGGGGAAGAACAAAGAAATTCCGGACGTTTTCCTGCTGGGCCTGATGGATACCGGCGGCAACGGTAGGAGTGGTGGTTTCGAAGCCGATGCCGATGAAAATCACGTTTTTCTCCGGATTTTCCCTGGCGATAGCGATAGCGTCAATCATGGAATAGACCACCCGGACATCCGCTCCTTCGGCTTTCGCCACCTGCAGGCTTGAGTAGCTGCCGGGAACCCGAATCATATCGCCGAAGCTGGTAATGATGATATCCGGTAATTTCGCCAGAGCGATGGCTTTATCGAGGTCAGCATTGGAGGTGACGCACACCGGGCAGCCCGGACCGGAGAGCATTTCGATGTTACAGGGAAGGAGCTGGCGGATACCGTACCTGAAAATACTGACGGTATGGCCTCCGCAGAATTCCATCAGACGAATCGGTTTTTTCGAACGGGAGTGAATTCTGTCCAGCAGCTTTTTTACCAGTTCAGGGTGGCGAAATTCATCGACATATTTCATGGTTAAAAATTACGCTTCCTGGGCTTCGGCAAGTTCGATGAGGAGCTTGAGGGTTTCTTCGGCTTCTTCGGCATCGATGATGCTGATAGCATAGCCGGTGTGCAGGAGTACGTAGTCACCGGCTTTCACCTCGGGCGTCAACTGAACGCTGACATTACGGCTGATGCCGCCGACCTCAACTTCGGCACTCGTTCCTTCGACTGATTTTACCAGGGCTGGAATTGCCAGACACATAGTTCTACCTTTCCTCTACCGTGAACAGCCGGCGATAACCGCCTGTCCCAGGGATATTCCTCCGTCATTGGTCGGTACCTGCCGGTGAGTGAAGACGTTGAATCCGGCGAATTTCAGGCGTCTCACCGCCTGGGTTAAGAGCAACCGGTTCTGGAATACGCCGCCGCTCAGGGCGACATCGCGGATACCGGTTGCGCTTGAAATCATAGTACATAACACGAATATCATCGAAGCTACCGTGTTATGGAACTTCGCAGCTATTGTAGCTTTTTCGACGCCCTGCTGTAAATCTTCCAGGATGCCGGTGAAGGTTTCTTCAAGGTTGAGGACGTCGGTTTCTCCCGATCTTTCGATGGTAAAGGGATAATTCTTCGTTTCAAGAAGCGCCCGGTCGGCAATCATTTCCAGTTCGATGGCCGCCTGAGCTTCGTAATCGACTTCATTCCGTATTCCAAGCAGGGCGGAGACGCAATCGAAAAGCCGGCCGCAGCTTGAATTGAGGGGCGCGTTGATTTTTTTATCAACCTGACTTTCAATAACAGCAAGTTCTTCGGGATGGATTTGGAGAAATCGGGAAAAATCATGTTCAAGGGCGGATTTTCCGAAGAGCGCATACAGGTAACCGGCGGCAATCCGGTACGGTTTACGGATGGCTGCTTCGCCGCCGGGCAGGGGAAGATACTGCAAATGAGCAACCCGGCGAAAGCCTTTAAAGTCAGCTACCATGAACTCTCCGCCCCAGATTTTCCCATCCGTTCCGTAGCCTGTGCCGTCGAATGAGACACCGATAACCGGATCAGCGAGGCCGTTATCGGCCAGGCAACTTGCGATATGGGCATGGTGATGCTGCACGGGAACTGAAATCAATTCGGGATGCGCCGAGATGGTATCGAGGGCATACTTCGTCGGCAGATAATCCGGGTGCATATCGTAAGCGATTAACTCCGGCTCGATACGGAACAGTTTTTTATATAGTTTGAGGGTAGTTTCGTAATGATCGAGGGTTTCAAGGTTTTCCATGTCGCCGATGTGCTGGCTGACAAACGCATAATTGTCCCGGGTGAGGCAGAAGGTGTTTTTCAGCTCGGCGCCGCAGGCCAGCACCGAGGGCATTGGCGAACTCAGTTTAACAGGGTAGGGGGCAGTACCCCGCGCCCGCCGGACCATCCGGGGCTGTTTGTCCTGAACGACCATGACACTGTCATCATAGCGGGCATAGATGTCACGATTGTGAACGAGGAAAAAATCAGCGATACCGGAGAGCCTTTTCAGGGCTTCATCGTTGTCTTTGGCGATTGGTTCTTCCGACAGATTGCCGCTCGTCATTACCAGGGGCAGACCCGCTTCGTTAAGCAGCAGGTGATGAAGCGGCGTATACGGCAGCATGATACCCAGGTAGTTGTTGTTCGGTGCAATAGCGGGACAGATTGTCGAATCCCTTTTCCACCCGGCCAGGACAATCGGAGCGGCCGGCGAGACGAGTAGTTTCTCTTCTTCATCGGTTATCCGGCAATGCCGCTTCGCTTCTTCGATAGAGGAGACCATGACGGCGAAGGGTTTCGATGGGCGGCGCTTCCTTGAGCGAAGGAGGTTGACGGTATTTTCCGAAGTGGCGTCGCAGGCGAGGAGAAACCCGCCAAGCCCTTTCACGGCGAGTATTTTCCCGTCTTTCAATAATTCGGAGGCGGTTTGAATCGGGTCCTCGGTTATCACCGGGTTGCCGGTATCATCAAGGAGCAGTAACGAAGGGCCGCAGACCGGGCAGGCATTCGGCTGAGCGTGAAAACGGCGGTCTTGCGGATTATCATATTCAGACTTGCATTCCGGGCACATGGCAAACATTTTCATGGTCGTCAGCGGGCGGTCGTAGGGAATATCCTCGATGATGGTGAAGCGGGGACCGCAGTTCGTACAGTTGGTAAACGGGTAACGGTACCGCCGGTTCGAAGGGTCGAATATTTCTTTGAGGCATTCGGGGCAGGTGGCGATATCGGGTGAAATGAGCTGGTATTTTCCTGGTTCGGGGAGACTTTCCCGGATGGTGAAAGAGGTATAACCTTCCGGCTGTTTTCTCGAGTGGATGAGCGTTTCTATGGCAGATCGAGGGGGTTTACATAACGGAATATCAGCGATAAAATCGTCAAGAGAGGCAGGAGAACCCTCGACATCGATAGTCACGCCTTCGGAGGTATTACAAACCCATCCGGAAAGGCCGTGCTGACTGGCAAGCTGGTAGATGAAAGGCCGGAAACCCACCCCCTGCACAATACCCCGGACATCGATGAGAGCCGATTCACGATTTGTTTCTTTCGTCATAATACAAGAAAGCAGTTGATTTGATGGCGCGCCCAGAGGGATTCGAACCCACGACACCTGGTTCCGAAGACCAGTGCTCTATCCACTGAGCTATGGGCGCGTTCGTTTTATACACTTATAGTATAGCATATGAGGAGAATGTCGAGGCTGTCCGGTAGAAAAAAGGGGAGTGACAAAATTCACTCCCCTGAGTTCTCGAAATTTACCGCTTAGTTTTTTGAAATTGATTCGAGTGAATTGCCGAAGTACACTTTAGTGTGAGGCCAGGGAATTTCGATACCGGCTTCATCGAAGGCGTTCTTTATCCTGAGGCGCAGTTCACCGGTCAGTGTCCATTGCTGCCCGGGAACGACATCTCCCGTAATCAAGATATCGATACCCGAATCACCCAGATTATTAACGCGTATTGCCGATGGCGTAGTAATAAACATCTCTTTAAACTGCTTGTCTTCAGCCATTTCTTTGCACACAACGTTGACGGTATCCATTACCATACCTAAATCTTCTCCATACCCGACCGAAACATTCAGAACGATGCGTGAAAATTTTTTCGTCATGTTCGTCGATACGTTAACGTTTCCATTCGGAACCGAGTGCACCGAAGCCGAAGCTTCCCGAAGCACCGTCCGGCGAAGGCCGATTTCTTCGACCGTTCCGGTCACGCCGGCAATAGTAACGACATCACCGACCCGATACTGGTCTTCGAGAATAATGAAGAATCCGGTGATAAAATCCTTCACCAGGCTTTGAGCGGCGAATGCGATTGCCAGACCTCCGACACCGATGCCAGCGAGGAGGGTAGCGATGTTGACACCGAATTCCGGCAGTATGGTAATGACAGCAATGAGAAAAATAACGACTCCCATAAGATTATTAAGAACCGACTTGAGCGTACCGGTGCGTTTGCTTATTTCAATCTCAGGTTCTCCTTTCAGGCGATGGGATACCAATTTTTTCATCATCGAAGCAATAACTACTCTCAATACAAAGTAGACGATAACTGCAACACCGATGATGATAAGAATCCGTATCCCTGAATCTAAAAACCAGTCCATACCAACCTCCTTTTCATGTGTTTCGTTCTATCCTGATTACGATATCGAATCGGGCCTGTTTTCCTTCAGGCGTTTCAGAAAATTTCATTACGTTGGCAGGTTCGAAAAGAGGGTCAGAGGAATTACTCTTATCATTGGTAAAAAAGAGTTGAGTGGTATAGACTCGTGAATTCCAGGCTTTTACTTTAACATGTACGTGAGGCGCCCTGTTCCCATAACGTCCGGGCATGACAGTTTCAACCCGGAATTCCCCGTTTTCGCCGGTATACTGATGCCCCCTTAATCGATACCCGGCATTATCATACATACCATTACCGTCAGCTTGCCAGAAATCAAGCCAGGCGTTGACTACAGGACTACCATGTTCATCCAAAACCCGACCTGTCAAAATCAGTCTTTGACCGGAAGTATTCGCATCAGCAATCTCATTTTCCTGCGGTGAACCAGCCTTGTAGTAGGGGCCTTCCTCAACTTCTTTTAAAAGGTTTATTTCATTCGCCTGATTATCAGCCATGAGAAACCTCCTGCTGAATTATTTCAGGTTTTTTCGTAATGATAGCGGTTTTTAAAAAATGTAGCTATAAAACCGAATCAGATGAATTATTCCGGTTTATGCAGCGAGGCGGTTACAGTATTTTAAGTGGGGTGAGTGGAGGGATTTGAACCCTCGATCTTCAGGGCCACAACCTGACGCCTTGGACCACTGGGCTACACTCACCGCGAAAGAAGCTAACGATGAAACTGTGGCACTCACTATTATACTGAAAAAACGGGCTGAATTCAATCGAACCGAGACTTCGTTCACCATTTTTCAGGCTAATACCGATATTTACCTTTTTTTCTCATGGGAAACTGGTATAATCATGGCAAAACTCCCATGAAAGACAGATAACCGATGGATAATGAAGTACATCTCAGGCACCTGACCGTCGATGAAGCCCTGATAAAACTCGATGAGTTCATTCACGCCGCTTACATGGCAGGTTTATACCAGGTAAAGGTCGTTCACGGTAAAAGCGGCGGCATCATTCGCCAGATGACACATCGGGAATTATCCAGTCACCCCCTGGTGTATTCGTACCGGTTAGGCCAGAGAGGTGAAGGCGGGGAGGGAGTAACCATCGTCACTCTTTCGTCCAGGTAAAGAGAGGTTGAGCGATGATAACCAATGAGATTATCAGCACTTTGTTGAAACAAGCCTGCCCTTCGATTCAATACAGATTCCGTAAAGAAATTCTGGAAGAAAATCCTGATTTCGCGGAATATCGAGCTGCAATTCTGGATGATTCAAGGGTCCGCTACGCACTTTCATGGCAGAAAGAAAACGGCTTTTTCGGCGATTTTTTCCATGCAGGTTGGATTCCCGCCGTCAAGATGAAATATTTCGGCACGGGAACAGAAGCAGCATTACGATTTTTATCGGAAATGGGATTTACGGCTGATTATCCGGAAATCAAGAAGTGCCTTGATTTTCTCCTGACCGATGGTTGGAATCCGGACCCATGGGCATGGTCTAAAGTGTTCCAACCGGAAATCGGGTTGTTCGGCCCCGACCACGTTCGGGCGGTAGCCTTTGCCTGGTTCGGTACCGAGCAGCATCCGTTCATCCAGGCGGAAATAGAAAGGTCGTTCGGTTACGTCACCGGAATCACCGGTATTTCTTCAGTCGATGAAATTACCGGTACCTATGGAGGGAAACGTTGCTTCCTGCCCGGGACTCCATTCCCCGACCTGTATTGCCTGAAATTGCTGGCTTTTACTCAAGGATGGCGAACCGACACGAATGTTCAATCGCTGGCAACGGCGGTTAACCGGCTGATAGAACTCTCTCCTTTACCACCAATGTACATTAAGTGCAAGAGTCAACTCATAGCACCGGCGGCGATACAACTGCCGGATTACCGCCGGGCGCTGCCTGACATCAGCGAAAAAGAGTGGTTCTGGTGGATGCAGGGTATGGAGCTTTTTGCCCGAATGGGAATGGTCACCAAAGTTGAGATGCTTAAAAACAAGGCGCTCGAACTGCGAGATCTGCTGGAGAAAGGCGGTGTTTTCTTCCCCTTCAAGCCTTATGCAAGACATTTTACACAATGGGGTGTTTACCCGGGCCTGGCACTGGAGGATTCATGGAGACGAGACAAATGGAGACTGGATTTGACGTTTCGCAGCCTGTTGATTCTGAAATACAGCAGCTTGCTGAAATAGCCGGTTACAGATAGTCCGGCAGGTCAGTCAGGCTTGCTATCTTTATGCAGTCTTTTATCTCAGGGTAGAGGTTACCACGGTCAATCATAACCGGCCTGATACCCGCCCCTCTGGCACCGAGGATATCTGTCCGGTACTGGTCGCCGACATGAACGGCTTCATTCGCGGTAACGCCGGCCTGTGACAGGGCGAAGTTAAATATTTCAGGCCGGGGTTTATCGAACCGGGCGTTTCCTGAGGTGACGATGACATCGAGAAACGGAGCCAGGCCAAGAGTCCGGCAAACAGGTTTCATATCGATATCGATATTGGTAATCAAACCGAGGGTGAGGTTCCGTTCCCGGCATTGTTTCAAAACCGGCAGGACATCATCGAAGAGAGCAAAAATGCTGTCTTGAGACAGCTCGTGAGCGCGGCGGTAAATTGCCAGAAGAACATCCGGGTTTTCAGTGCCTTCGATTCCCGCTTCCGAGAGAACGATTCTTTCGTACTCAAGGAACACATCTGTCTGTTCCTGCCGGGTTCTCAAGCGGAGAGGCAGGGCAGCATTTTCATCGAAAACATACTGCTCGGCTTTCACCAGAGCCGGTTTCAGGCGTTCGATGGAAACGAAATAGCCGTTTTCCTGTATGGCCTGGCTTTGGAGCATTTCCCTGGGCGGATGATACACCGCCAGGGTGTTAAACCAATCGAAGAAAACGGCCTTTACCAAAATATACTATCCCGATTGCTAGTCCTGGATTCCAGCATCCTTGATGTAGTCTACCGCATCCTGGACAGAGACA
>CAZOGR010000074.1:0-6968 GCA_964579355.1 uncultured Dehalococcoidales bacterium
ACCAGCCGCCACAGGGGAACGCCTTTCCAGACCCGGCCGTCGGCATCCGTCCAGGCAGCGGTTTTCAGGGCTTCGACAGCCGCCGAATCCAGGGTCTCGCTGACGGTGCCTTCGAGTGTCAGTTCCCAGGATTTCTGACCGGTAACCACCTCAATCTTCTCTATCATTTTAACCCACCACTGGGATTCGGAAACCTTATCGGTACCGGTGAGAATAGCAAATCGAAGCGGCCCTGCCTTTTCATCCAGTGCGACGCCATCTTCCTCGTAGGTCAGAATGGCGACCGGGGTACCGCCGGTCGCTTCATTGCCGGTCGATTTATCAAAGGTTGTAAAAGCACCGTTGGCTATCTGTTCGTAGCTGAAAGTCACCGAATAACCGTCTTTAGCGGTGGCTTTTACGCTGTCACCGGGGTTGATGCCCCCAACATCTTCGAGAAGGGTCTTCAGGCTGACGCCTTTCTGAGTGAATGGGCCGATGATGGTACCGGCGCTGTTTTTCACGCCGCCCCAACCTTCGGTGGGAGGAAGCGCTTTGACCTCAGCCATGGTAAAGGTAGCTGTCGTGTCACCTTTGACGACGGTTAAAACAACCGTCGTATCAGGAGTTTCCGTTTCAGTTACCGGCGGTGTTTCCGTTTCGGTTTCGGTAACCGGGGGTGTCTGCTGTTCCTGTTCTTTTTCTTTACATCCGGTTAAACCGGGCAAAAGAGATACAACCAGAGCCAGCATGAGAATAACTGTCAGTATTTTTTTCATTGGTATTTTCACTATGTATCTCCCTCGTTCGTTATTCAGTCAGGGGTTATTTTGCTTTTCCGATTCTGAACATTTTCGTACCGCAGGTCGGGCATACACCCTGAGTCGCCGGTTTACCGTTTTTCATGGTAATGGCTTTCGCATTTTTCATCTCTTTTTTTGCCCGGCATTTTACGCAATATGCTTCCATTCTGAAACGTTCCTTTCACTACATTATTCCGGTTGTGTCCATCTGGGGCTACCGAGTGATAATTTTAGCTAAGAGAGGAGGTCTTTCTTAGGCTGGCGAAAAAGGTTGTCGGTAACCCCAGACGCACAAAACCTGGTATCCGATTATCGTAGCAGACAATAAAAAAAGCGCTCCGAAAGGAGACGCTTTTTTTCAGTTAACCGTTCTTTCTCCTTTCCGAACATGGGAGGCACAGGCGTTTCCCCCTGTACCCTCGGCCCCGACTGTATCGGGGACACCGTTTGCATTCCATTCAATAATGGGCAGGAAATGCAAATCAGAGAATATTCAGTTGTTAAACTTTACGAACCGCTGTAGACAATATATCATTCAGCTACGGAACTGTCAATTTTTCCGGTTGGAAATTTTGGCTGTTTCAGGGTATATTTTTATTTTTCTGACGACACAATATGTTTTAATTCATCAGGCATCAGCTCAATATTGTCCGCCTCGAGTGCAAGAAATGGCTGGTACTGTCCGGTAAATATGTCCGAACCTTCTTCTCCCAGCAGATACTCCATGAACCTGACCGCTTCCGCGTAATGCGGGGTATTGTTCGGGATGGTAACTCCGTATAGTATCCGCTGGCAGACGAATTCAGGAATAACCGAGGCAAAGCGCTGGTAGTCCAGTTTTACCGTCAGGTTGTACCCGAGACGCTGAAAATCATCCGAACCGAGGTTGATTTCCGCCGGCAATTCCAGGAACTGAAGATTTCTCTGACGGGCAACACTCTTGTATTCGAAGGCATAATCGATATCGCCCGATTCGAGTATTCCGAGGAGAACGACACTCGAACCGCGAATGCTGACGGTGTACGGTTTGACAATCTCGGGGATGAGAATCGTACCTGTGCCGTTGATTTCCCGAATCGTCAGCGGGTATTCGAACTCACCCAGCACCCGTTCGAAAATCGTCTCGTCTCCATAATGAAGTTCAGCCAGCTTGCAGGCCATGAGTGCCCGGTAGCCGCAGGCGTCGAAACGAGGGTCGGGGAAACCCAGTTTCACGTCCGGACGAGAGAGAATCTCGTACCAGTTGTCAGCCGTTATTTCATCGGCATAGCGGCTGGTCGACGTGTAGGCGATTCCCAGGGTGTTCGAAGCGAACCGAATATACCAGTCAGCGTACGGCGTGCCCGTCTCAGGAACAGTCGCGGCGTACATCATGGGAGGAATGAGGGAATGGTCGGCGACGGCAACAACATCGGCCAGTACTTCGAGTTCGGTAACCTGGCGAATCACCTGGATGCTGCCGTGGCCTTCGATGAGAACGTCGATATCCGGATTGACCGCTTCGTAAGCTTTTTCTATCTCCTGGAACGGCCCCATCAGGCTGCCGGCGCAAATTACCCGTAACTGAGTACGTTCGGACGAGCCCGGCGAACAGGCCGGCAACCCTGCCATTGCCAGCAATGCGAGGCACAAAAAGCCGCATATCAGCAGTCGAAAAATCTGTTTACCTGCTGCGTTTCTCTCGTCATTCATTAGAGGCAAGGCTCCTGATTTCTATCCGGTTCACCCATTTAACCCACCAGTGGCCTTCCGTCAGCAGGCCTTCGGGGCTGGCGATGGCGATTCTCAGAGGGCGTCCGTCATTGTGCGCCAGAGGGGCGCCGTCCTGTTCGTACATGAGGAGGAACCGTGTCTCGCCTCCCGGAATCTGCCGCATCGTCCCCGGCTCGAAGGTATCGAATTCACCCAGGTACTGCCGGTAGTCATAGACCGAAGAGTAGCCGTCTTTCGCGGTAACGAACAAAACGTCCGATTCACTCATTCCCCCGACCATATCGCAGAGCAAGCCGATGCTGACTCCTTTCACCGAGTACGGTCCGAAGACCGTTCCGACCGAGGAAAAGAAACTCCCCGGTGTCGTAATGCCTGGCAGAGACGTCAGTTCGTCATAACTGAGGACGACCTCCTGCCCGTCTCTACCGACAAGCGTCAAATCCCACTCAATCGTCTCGGCGGGAGCATCCTTCGGCCAGAAAAAAACCGCCATGATAACAGCGACTGCCACCAGCAGAAGTCCGGAAGCAAGGATAACGAATGGGTTTTTCAGTTTTCCGGCGAATGCCTTCATCGGTGTGCCTGCCTCCTTAAACGGTACAACGCTAACCCTGTCATTCCGAGGCCGAGGATTCCCAGCCCGAGTATCAACCAGAGTACCGGTGAGGAGCGGGATGTCCGGGCGGACTCCGGCAAATCCGGCTGCTCCCCGCCGGAGAACGGTGAACCGGCGGTATCGGATTCGGTTGGAACCGCCTCTTTCGAGTAAATGACCAGGCGGTCAATCCACTTCCCGGATAAGCCGTTGGTAGAGGGCAGCCCCTGGTAATAGTGCTGATATTCCTCCTGCGGCAGGGTGATACGCATGTCATCGTTACCGAAAACGAATTTTCCCTCCAGATTAGTCGTACCGGCCATGAAGACTATCTGCATGGCCGAATGGAAACTCTCGACGCCCGGGTAGCCGACGCCGAACTTCTCTCCGGTCTGAGATTCGCTGCCGTTAAACCAGCAGATGGTTATCGTTCCCTGCTGCTCCATCGGCTGATAGATATTGTCATAGCCGAAGGCAGTTGACCAGCCGTCAACCGCCACCAGCCGGACTTCGTCACCCGGCTGCATGCCGCCGGCGAGGTCGCACAGGTCGCGGATAGCGGTACCTTTTACGGCGCCTTTATCCTTCAGGTTGACCGTTTCGGAAGGGTCCCACATGTCTCCTTCGAAAACCGGTCCCTGGTGGTAATAATGCGTCGTTCCATCCCCCCGGACCGGCAGATTTTCTTCCATCCATTGATAAGAAACGGTCGTCTCGGAAAGAACGGTGATTCCGTCATCCGCGTATTTGATAACCCGAACCTCGGTGGTCGCCCCCGCGGCTTCGACCGGCGCCGACCGAGCCGAGAGGCAGAAAACAGCCGCCAGTACCAGGACTGCTATTTTAGTTACCAGTTTCATCATTCACCATAACCTTTGATTTCATTATACGATTCTTGTAAAAAACGTACCCGCCGACGCCGATGATATTGAGCGCCAGCAGGCAGATAATGACGGTAACCAGCAAGGAACTCTCTTCATCGGTCTCGAATGCTGCCGGATTTTCCTGAATGGTAAAGGTTTCGAAGACGCTGCCGGCAGGGTATATTTCTTCGATAGTCCGATTGTCTTCCGAGATTTTCGCGACTTTAATAAAGTCGGCCGTTACCCTGTCCGCTTTCACCGTCACGCGTAGAAATCCCAGGGTATGTTCGAGTCGGTTCTGGCTTTCCGGAGGGTATTCCGCGCGTAATTCGGTCAGCATTCCGCCTCCGGTACCGGCGACCAGGTAGTCGATACCCCGTATTTTGTACCGTTCGTAGGCATGGACATGCCCGCTGAATACCGCATTAACCCCGTTTTCGACGAAGATATCCTCCCAGTATTCACGGGGTTGCTGCCAGCCGCCGTAATTCCGGTCATCCGTTGTATAAGCCGGGTGGTGATAAAAGACGAACTCCCGACACTTCGAGGCCGATAATTCGTTTGCCAGCCAGGTTGCCTGAAGCTCGTAATCAGCCCGGTAATTGGTATCGAGCACCGTAAAACCGGCCGTGCCCCAGGTAAACCGATAGTAAGCGGGAAGGCCGAAATTTCCGAAATAGACCGGCGAATAGGCCTCGTGATTGCCCATGACGGTGTAAAGTACGGTATTCGCCAGCATGGTCCTGCCAGCTTCGAAGAAGCCGTCCCACCCTTCGACGTTTTCGGCGTCATAAATGAAGTCTCCCAGGTAAACGACAAAATCAGCGTTTTCCTCCGCCACCCGTTCGGCAACCAGTCGGTGCCTCTCCATCTGGCTGAACCAGGCTTCCTGTTCCTGGCTGTCTCCGTAAACGGCGAAGGTGAATGATTCGCCGCCCGGCGCCGTGAACTGAAAAACAGGAGTCGGCTTCGCGTTATCGGTCAGCCATTGCCGGAGCAGTAACCCGTTACCGGCAGGAAGAGAATCGATATCAGCTTCGGCATCGGCTTCCCAGACCCGGTACCGATACTTCATTCCCGGAAACAGTCCGGTAATCGTTACCCGGTGAAGCTGCTGCACGGTGTCCGAAACGAGGATATGCGCCGAGTCACCTTCGGATATGTCGCCGGTTTCGGGGACGTATTGAAGAATACCCTTGGAAGGAACCGAAGTTTTCCAGTTGATGACAACCTCGCCGCTTTCAGTCCCGGTGATATACGGCCCCCACAAGGGAACGAATTCATTCCCGGCTGCCCGGGCTTCGGTTCCCCTGACGAAAAGAGCCGCCGTCAGCAGGCAGACGATACCTGAAAGCAGGAAAAACCTGATTATCCGGAGTCTATTTTTATCCATCGAAAATACACCGGGAACATCCGAATCAACCGGCCGGGTGTTCCCTGGTTTATTCTGCCTTTATAACGATTAGTTCGCGCTTCCCGAATTCGCTTTTTTCCTGCGGAGGATGAGCGTTGCGGCAACGGCGGCAATTACTACCACGCCGCCGGCAACTCCCAGGATGACCGGTATGGCTGATGAACCGCTCTTGCCCCCGGAGAGTTTCGGGCTGTCGTCAGGTAAAAGCTCGATACGCTCGATACGGGATATTTCCGTCTCTCCGGTTACTCCCGGGCCGACCAGTACCAGGGGCCACCGTTCATCGGTTTCCGCCAGGTTCACGCCATCGAGGGTGTTGGCAACGATGAAGTCCTGATTTCTGATGATATCGGCGCTGTCAATGACCACCGATGTGCCGTCGGCGCCGGTCAGCATTATCGAATAGCCGGTTTCGGCAAGGGCTTCGTTAAAAGCTTCGCTGGAGTGAAAATCTTCATCGTCGACCAGCCCGGCGAGCAGCCACAGGGCTATCCCCGCCCAGGTGTTACCTTCGGCATCGGTAAAGGTCGTTTCATGGTTAGCCCCGAACTGGCAGGCAACCGCCTGTTCCATGTACGTCTTGCTTACTTCGTAGGAAAGACCGCCGATATCGCGGCCGTCAAGAACCAGCGTCCAGTCCCCTTCGGGAATCGAGTACACCTCGATAGTGGTAATCCACTTCGTCGAAAGGCCGGCTGCCGATGGATACTGCGTATTGGTGCTGCCGTCGTAGTAGTAGTGCCAGTAGTTTTCCGGCAGCGTTTCATGCATATCCCACTGGCTGTAGACGGCGTCTTCAGGCACGAAGAAAAGGCGCAGGCCGTCTTTATAGTAGGGAGCATATTCACCGTCACCAAACCAGGCAAGAATCGCGTCCCCCTGCTTTTCCTGAACCCAGGGGTCGGGATAAACGGAGGAGTAGGGTAAAATGGTGCGATACCCGTCGCTGGCGACAAGTATCAGCTCGGTGGCGGCTCCCATGCCTCCGACAAGTTCGCAGAGGTCTCTGATACGGGTGCCTTTCACCGCATTCGCTATTTTGAACCCGCCGGGGTAGGTTCCGTCCGAACCCCAGACATCATCCGGATTGTTGGTAATTCCCTCGAACTTGTAAACGGTCGTGCCGTCGCCGATGACGTCAAGGTTTTCTTCCATCCAGGCGGGGTCGACGGTTCTTTCCTCGAGAATCGTCACCCGGTCGACATCATATTTCACGATGCGAAGTTCGGGTGCCGGTAACGACGTCCCGAACCCGGTCAACTCTATTTCAGCAATGTTGCTGACACTTAATCCGGATAACTTGCCGGCTTCAGTAGCTACTCCGGCGCCGACCAGGCGAAGGGGCCAGGATTTCCCGGTCAGTTCCTCTCCGTTAATCCGGTTGGCAATGATGTAGTCGTTACTCCAGGCCACATCGGCACCGGGAAAATCCTTGGTGTAACCATCAGCGGCTTTCACCAGGATGGTATACCCTGCCTTGGCCTGATTGGTATTGAATTCATGGGGAATCCGGTCGTCTGACCAGCCGGCCAGCAGCCACAGGGGAATGCCCGACCAGACATTCCCTTCTTCGTCCGTCCACTGCTGGTTATGGCCGGAAC
>CAZOGR010000075.1:0-6901 GCA_964579355.1 uncultured Dehalococcoidales bacterium
AAGTGAAGGATGTTTTCACCTACGATCCGGACGCAGCGAAACAGCTCCTTGCCGATGCAGGTTATCCCAACGGGTTCAAAACCAGTGTCATCGTAATGAACAGGACAGATATTTTAGACTGGTTCCAGACCATGCAGAGCTACTGGGCACAGATCGGAATCGAAGTAACTATCGATGCCAGAGAGCAGGGCGCCTGGTATACCATTCTTCAGGCTCGTAATTTTGACCAGATGATGTGGGGAACCGGGGCACCTATCAGTCAGCTTCATTCCGCTGCCTGCATGAATGGTGCGTCGGCGACCAATCCTTCCTATATTAATGACCCTAAGGTGGTAGAAGCCAAAGATAAAATGCTGGCCCTGTCTGTTGTAGACGACAAAGCCGCTGATGCAATCCACCGGGAACTGATGAAGCACGTTCTTGCCCAAGCTTATGTGATACCGATGCCGGGCGGAACGACTTACAGCCTGTGGTGGCCATGGCTCAAGAACTATTACGGACCGATAAGCGTCGGTTACATTAACACAGACAACTGGGTTGCCTGGGCATGGATAGACCAGGATTTAAAGGAATCAATGGGATACTAGAAGATATCCACTACCAGGCTCAATAAGTAGATATCATACAAATAAGCGAAATGAAATTCCACCCCACTCCGGTTTCACCGGAGTGGGGTGGAAAAATGACGCAGTTACGCCTGTTACTCTATGAGATATCGAATATGGTGAAAATCAAATAACATGGAAAGGAAAAGGTAATGCGAGCATATCTCATTCGTCGCATCCTGCTCATCATTCCTACACTCGCGCTGTTAACCATCATTGTTTTTCTCATCATTCGTTTAATACCGGGAGACGTTATCGATATGATGGTCGCCGAGATAAATACTGAAGGATTAATGACCTATGAGGAAGCTCGTGAAATGATTCGCGACCGACTCGGTCTTGATACTCCGCTCCTTGAACAGTATTGGAATTGGATCACCAGGGTATTCCGCGGTGACCTGGGTATGTCAATGCGGAGCGGAGAATCTGTCACTGAAGAATTTCTTGAAAAAGTACCCGTTTCACTCGAACTTGGCATTCTTACAATGATTATCGGTCTGATGATAGCGTTACCGCTTGGGATATTTTCGGCTGTCCGTCAGGACTCACCGGCAGACTACACCGGCCGGACATTCGCCGTGTTGATGTTATCCTTACCCAATTTCTGGCTTATGACTATGGTAATCGTCTTTCCGGCGATATGGTGGGATTGGATGATTGAACTGGAGTACATTCCCTTTACTGAGGACCCTGCAGGGAATCTTGTCCAGTTTCTGCCCCCGGCGTTTCTCATGGGAGCAGCCTTCTCCGGTGGTTTAATGAGATTTATCCGCACAATGATGCTGGAAGTACTTCGGCAGGACTACATACGTACCGCCTGGTCGAAAGGTCTTTCCGAACGAACGGTTATTTCACGTCACGCCATCAGAAATACCCTGATACCAATGGTTACCATTGTCGGCATGGGGTTGCCGGGTTTGATTGGCGGTTCTGTTATAACCGAGCAGATTTTCAATCTCCCCGGGATAGGACGATGGTTATTCGAAGCGGTTAATCAGCGGGATTATACAATTATCAGCGGAATGAATTTGATAATGGCAATAGCCGTCCTGTTGTGCAACCTGGCAGTTGATATCACCTACGCGTGGCTCGACCCCAGGGTGAAGTATCAATAATAAAGGAGAAAGCAATGCAAAAAAGTCCGCAAGTTAAAGATGCGGTTGAAAAACAGAAGAAGCATCGCCCTTTCCTCATCGAAATAATTATCAGGCTGATTAAAGAGAAGCCTCTGGGAACTGTAGGCCTTTTTTTTGTTATCTGCCTCTTATTGGCCGGTATTTTTGCTGACTGGCTGGCACCCTACCATTACATGTATCAGGATTTGGACCATATTCTCGAACCTCCCTCAGCGAAGTTCCTGCTGGGAACAGATAACCTTGGACGGTGCCTTCTAAGCCGTATCATATATGGCGCCCGTATCTCGATGATTGTCGGTTTGAGTGTTCCTGCCATCTCGTCAGTCATGCAAATATTCATCGGAGGTGTTGCCGGCTACGTCGGTGGAAAATGGGATTTAATCGTAATGCGCTTTGTCGATACCATGATGTGCTTTCCCACACTTGTAATCATGCTGACAGTGGTTGCTATTATCGGTCCGGGGCTGATGCAACTTATTCTACTGCTGGGGATTCTGGGTGGGCTTGGCGGCTCCAACCGGGCGACACGCAGCTATGTAATCAATATCCGGGAAAATATCTATGTGGAGGCAGCCACGGCGATAGGAGCATCGAGATTTCACATCATGTTAAAGCATATTGTGCCCAATATCCTGCCTTTGATAATCGTCGGCTTCACAATGGGTATGGGCGGCGCTATATTGGCGGAATCTTCATTAAGCTTCCTCGGTTTTGGTATTCCACCGCCGTACCCAAGTTGGGGAGGAATGCTGAGTGGTAACGCCCGGCGTTATATGTTCAGCGCACCCTGGCTGGCCATCTGGCCCGGCTTGGCATTAGCGGTCGTTGTCTGGGGTATGAACATGTTCGGCGATGGTTTACGGGATATCATTGACCCCAGGCTTCGGGGCGGGCTGGGTAGTTATCGTCTTAACCCCAAGAAACTGGAAGGAATGCTGAAAAAAGCGAAAGCAAATGAAGATGCCCCGACAGTTGAGGTAGAGAACGTACAATCGTAATCTGAAAAGACACAGTATACCATAATCGCAAATGACTTCAGCTACATTATCCGGGTCTGAACACCTGAGGCGGTTCGCGATAATGCAGAAGACTGGATACCGAGTTTAAAATAGCGGAGATATTCATGAACGCGCTATACTGCAGAGTGAGCCGTTACGAGTCTGTCTGAGATAATCCGGTAACATCAGTGATTTAGTAAATAATATAAGGAGTCAGCACATTATGTCAGAAAAAATCATCTGCATTAATCCGACAGGTATTTCGGAACCGGTCGATACTTTCCCGTTAGCCACAAGGCTGGACACTCTGGACGGTAAGACAATACATATCAGCATCACGGGTGAACCGGATATCACCCTGCCTCTGGAGAAAAAACTCAGAGCAAATTATCCGAATGTGAACTGGACGCAGAAAAAGTCATATACGCCTACCCCGGTTTACCTTTCCGAAGAAGAGATGAAGACGACTGATGCTGTGATACTGGCGGTATGCTGGTGAAGCGGCGCCGTATGGGGGCAGTTGCCCTATATTACCAAACTCGAAAAAGCAGGGATACCGACGGTAATCGTCGATCTCGAAGACCAGCATCAGATGGTGAAACAGACAGCTTTACGGTATGGCGTACCCGAAGTGCGTTTTCTTGCGGCTTCACGCACGGTTCACGGCGAACTGGATTGCGACGCCTTTATCAAACCGATGCTTGATATGCTGGTAAAACCGCTAACTGAAAAAGAAAAAGAAAGAGGCCGCTGGACCCCATCCCCTTCAGAAAGAATTATCTTTGAGGGTTCACACGATGATGCTGAGGAGTTTTTTCATCAGAGAAAATGGGTTGACCATCCGGTAAAAGCATGGATATCGAAATATACCGATGGCTTGCCGGTGAGAATACCCACGGAAGAACGGGTCGCTGAGATGCTGAAAGGCACCAGCCATAAACCTGATGAGCTTATCGTTCATCAAAAGAACGGTAGAGGTTTTAAAAAAGGTGACCCGGTTCAATTTCAGCCGATGGGATGGACGGCAACGGTTGAGAAAGTCGCTGCTTGTGCGGTAATGGCAGGCTGCAAGCCGGAATATCTGCCGGCGGTCCTTGCTATTGCCGAGTCAGGTTCATTTATCGGCAGTACCCACACCTTCGGTCACTGGCTCTGTGTCAGCGGTCCGTATGCCAAAGAAATCGGTATGAACAGCGGTTGCGGCATGCTGGGTCCCGGCAATGATGCCAATTGTACCATTGGACGCGCTTATGAAATAATCGCCCGTAATATTGGTGGAGCCATTCCCGGGGTGAACCGGATGACGAGTATCGGCAGTCCGTTTGAAGGGAGCCGGTGCTGCGCGGAAAATGAGGACGGTCTGCCGCCGGGATGGGAAGGGTTGAATCAGGAAGCCGGGTACGCTAAAGATGAAAGTGTTATGCTGGTGATTCCGCATGTCAACGATGGTATTCGTGGCGTCCAGTTTTCACCCGGCGGTTACCGGGCATTCCAGAAAAGCGGTCATGGCGGTATAGCCCGAAAACTGGGAGTCAAAGGAATCCCCGGCCCTCATAACTGGCTGGAGTATCTGATAGATGAATTCTGGGCAGGAAGAGAGGGCGCCAAAACCATCATCATGGTGCCTGAAATGGCGCAGCACCTCTATGAATATGGTTTCAAATCCAAGGATGAAGTCTATGAATGGCTGTATAAGAAGAGTTTCATGCCGTTGGGGAAATACCGGCATTTTTCGTGGGTAGACCTCGGTACGAACGGCTGGCTCGGTAAGGAACCGATTTCAGGAAAGCCCTGGAAGGAACTTCCGGATGATTATCTGGTTCCGGCAGCCGAAAGTCCGTACGCCTTCTGTATCATCGTTGGCGGGGGCGACGAAGAACTGAGTCACCAGTTAAGTTCGCATCTCCATTTAGGCATCGATCCCTTTTACAGTATCGATGCCTGGCGATAAGAAGATGAAACCGGTGACTTTTTAATTTACATTATTTCAAATGGCCCGGGCTGATTTTGATAGTGAAAATAATGGTGTGAAATGCATTATTGATTTCGACGAAAAATATCACAAGGAAACAGGAGGCAGTTTAATGAGCGTTAAGACATATCTGGAACCGGCCAGGGAAATCAATGTGTTCAAGGAAGTTGAAGTCCTGGTGATTGGGTCGGGTCCCGGGGGAATATCAGCGGCGATAGCCGCGGCTCGGGAAGGCGCTGATACGCTGCTCGTCGAGAGATACGGACATCTTGGAGGTATGGCGACCGGCGGTCTGGTACTGATGTATACCTTCTGGCTCCCGGGACAGTGTATGGAGTGGCGTGAGAGACTGGAAAAGCTTGAGGGAATCCGTTTGTTGTCCTCGAAACAGGGTCTGATGCTCGGCGGAGGTCCGGTTCCGGGACGGGAACCGGGTATTTCCATGGCTGACCCGGAATTGCTGAAGTGCATATTAAATGATATGGCCGGCGAGGCAGGTGTTCAATTATTGCTTCATTCATGGGGTACACAGGCTATTGTTGAAGATAACACAGTTAAGGGTGTCATCTTCGAAAGTAAATCGGGCAGGCAGGCAATAATGGGAAAGGTAGTAATCGATGCTACTGGTGACGGTGATATTTTTGCTGCCGCCGGAGCCGAATTTGACGGCTATGTTAACCCGAAACTGAGAACCAGTCAGGTTGCTGTCGTCTTTCGTATTGCCAATATCGACTGGGATACCTTCGCCGAGTTCAGGGCGGCCAATCCGGAAAAATGGGCGGAAATGAGGAAAAAGGTTGACGAAATTGCCGGTTTCCATCTGGGTCCGATAGCAACCTCTCGTAACGACGTTACCTGGGTGAACAACTTTCTCGAAGGTTACAATATACTGGATGTCAAAGACCTGACAAAGGCAGAGATCACTGTCAGAAAGTCCATGATACCGGTCGTGGAATACTTCAAGAAGAGTCTGCCCGGTTTTGAAAAGAGCTTCTTATTCGATAGTGCTCCTCAAATTGGTACCAGGGGCAGCCGCCGGATTATCGGTGAGTATATCTTTTCCGAGAATGATTTGAAAAACGGGGCAACTTTCGAGGATGCGATTGCAGTCTTTGCCAATGGTGCCGGAGCCGGTTCCCCGCAGGATTCAACACCCTCACGATTAGAGATGCCTTATCGCTGCCTGGTGCCGAAGAGTATGAATGGGTTGCTTGTCGCCGGTCGTAATTTCTCGTCGGATACGGTGATGAATACCCGGTTAAACGTTATCCAGCCTTGTATCGCCATGGGACAGGCGGCCGGCACGGCGGCAGCTTTAGCGGTTCAGAGTAATGTACAACCCAGGAAAGTTGACTATAAAGCATTACGGAAACGCCTTGCCGCTCAGGGTATTCCGGTATAAACGGCACGCTTAATTAACAGTAATCAGATCACTCTCGTCCAAAATAAGTTTTAAGATAAGAAAAAAAAAGAGACTCCATGAAGTATCATAGTGAAGACACCACTCAACACGAGATACTTCAAAGGAGTCTCACTATGCAGTTTACCACAAATATGTTCGGTCAGATTCTCCATATAGTCCCTTGGACTACTTTTAACCGGATGGTATATGAAAGCCAGGCCGAACACTGCTCCAAAGGTGGCTACCGTCTTGGCTTCACAAAGAACACTTAACGTCATAAAGTCCCGAGGGGGCCGTTGCTGGTATCTGGAATTCATTCCCCACCCACCCTGTATGTTCAGGTAGATCGTCTGTCATCAACAGTCCCGGGTCTCCGAGCGGATCACTTATTTCCAATCCATCGGGGCTGATAATCGTTGTCTTCAGCTTGATGAATAACTGTGGACCAGAGTAGGCGATATCGTACCAGGCTACGAATCTATCGCTCGGTTCAGCCTGCATGGTGTTAATTGTCTGAAAAAGCATTTATCGGTAGGTAAAGTTAAGAAAAGTTATGTTGACTATCCCAGCCGGGAGAGATAGAATCAAGACCTACATCAAATAATCAAGCTTAGAGTCGGTTTCTTATTCTTGAATCATCATAATGATACATATACTTACCTCTAAACCGAGTACAACTTGTAGCGATAACTGATTACCCATAATTTATTCACCCGGGGAATCAGGAGCTGATAGTGAAACCGGCCTAATAGATATATTGGGTCGGTTTTTATTATGAAATGCTTAAG
>CAZOGR010000076.1:0-6811 GCA_964579355.1 uncultured Dehalococcoidales bacterium
ATGCAGTCGATTATACTCTTTGTCTTCTTCGGCCAGTGCATAATGCCAATTCGCTTTCCTTTTCAGTCGATGCCGTTTGCAACTTGTGTTTCTCCCACCGGTATCAAAAGTGCCGCGTTGTTGTCTTATCCGGTACGTCATCTGTCTGCAAGGCTATCCCGGCAAAATGCCTCACAGCTTCGTAAAGGAAGTTCGGAGGATATCACCTTTTTCGAGCATCCCTCACATTACCGGGTCATCTTTTCTCGTGGCTCGTAAGAAAAATCAATATTTGGCGTTTATATTTGTCGGGAATTTTGGGCTGCGTTGGCTCCGGCTGTACGGCCGGAGTAAAGAGTGAAACTTAGCTCGGAACCATAAAAACCATAGCCGCCGTTAAGCCAGCCGCTCGTGCAAACCCCGGCCGCGTAGAGACCCGGAATAGGCAGGTGTTGCTTATCGATAACCTCCAATCGATAATTAACATGAATGCCTCCGATACACGTATCGATACCCGAGGGGCCCTGAAAGACATAATAGGGTGGGGTTTCCAGAGGTATCAAATGACAGGGCTGTTTGAGGAAATCTGCATCGTAGCCATTATGGCAGAATGTGTTATAACGATCTAAGGTATCCTTCAAGGTTGCAGCTTTGGCGCCTATCCAGTCGGCAATCTCCTCAACAGTCTGGCAGATTTTGACCCTCCCAGCCGCCTTTTCGGATTCTATATCCTGCATCAGGTTTTCCAGCCATTCTCCCTGGTAATCTTTTTCAAAGTAGAAATCATATTTAGAGTCTAACTCGGCATTCGCGCCGCTCGTCAACGGCGTGTTTTTCCGGTGGCTGATTACATCCTGAGTGGCTGACATATATTCGAAATAACCGATACGCTCGTTCCGGGCTATCATGTCTTTAACCATCCTGTCATCAAAGATGACCCAGCTCATCTTTCCCGGCTGTTTATCAGTGGCATAGCTGACCATCCAGCCAAAGTTGCTGTTAGTCCAGACCCCTTCATCAACAAAACGTTCGCCATTACGATTGACTTTCAGTGACTGAGGGCGCCGGATAAACATACCGGTCAGTTCACTATGTCCTGCTCCATGGTTGTGCGGACCGATGTAGAGTGTAGAAAGATCGCCGATTTTAGCTCCAATCTCTTCAGCCATCAATAAACCATCACCGGTATTATGGGGAATCTCGGACATAATCTGGATTCCTTTGTAATCATCTCCCTGGTAAAAACGGGCAATCAAATCTTTATTGGCTGAAATTGAACCGGTCGCGATAATTGTATTTCCAGCCTTAATTCTTAAAGGCTGTCCATTTTTCGAAGCCAACACTCCGACGACTCTGCCAGAAGCATCCTGCACGAGATGCCTGGCTTGTGTTTCCAGATGGATATCCACCCCAAGGCGCAGGCATTCTGCTTTTAGTGCCCGCAGCATGTGGAGTCCGGTACGAAGATTGTCCTGGTTGCAGACATGATAGGTACTGCGACAAAACTTCCTCAATCCCTGAAATGGCTCCACGATATTAAAATATAAGCCTTTCGATTCTAACCAGCGCACAGACTCTCCACAATCGCACATCCAGTTGCGTACCAGGCGGGCATCACAATTCCAATAAAGAAGCTGAATCAGGTCTGAGAAGCATTCGTCGGCATTATGGTGTATCCCCAACCTTTTTTGAGCAGGACTCTCTACGGCGAAAAAACCGCCGCAGACGCCCAAGGTCCCTCCCAGGCGTTGAGTCTTCTCTATCAGAGTTACCTTTTTAGCACCTTTCTCGATGGCACAGATGGCCGCGGTCATCCCTGAACAGGCGCCTCCGATGACACACACGTCAGTTTCTATACTAGCATCCTGGTTTTCTAAATTATTGTTCATTTTTGCACCTCATTTATACTGCATATCCTCCATCTACCGGTAAATTCACTCCCGTAATCCAGGAAGCTTCATCAGAAGCTAAAAATAAAGCTGCATTGGCGATGTCCTCAGGTTGACCGATGCGGCCTAAGGGAATCTCGCTTATCCATTGGCGCTGCTGTTCGGCAGTTAAACTGTTGCGGAAAGACGGAGTTTCGATTGTCCAGGGACTGATGCAATTGACCCGGATATTATCAGTTGCCAATTCCACCGCCAATGCCTTAGTAAGTGCAATTACCCCGCTTTTGGAACTGGAAATCGCACAATGAAAACCATGCGGTCTTAAGGCATTGACTGTAGACATGTTAATGATGACGCCCTGTTTAGCTTTTTTCATGTAAGGAACAACATACTTGGTGACTAAGAAGACACTCTTAAGGTTGATATCATGGACCTGGTCCCATAACGATTCTTCGGTTTCATCAACCGGAGTAAGTTTCTGCGGTGTCCCGGCATTGTTAATGAGTATATCGACCTTTCCAAATTTTTCGATGGTTACCGAAACTAGTTTTTCTATTTCAGATGGTTTTGTCACATCGGTATGCAGGTAAAAAGCTTCTCCCCCTCCGGACCTGATTGTAGCAGCAGTTTCTTCGGCTTCCGAGTCGCTTACACCACCGATAGCGATTTTAGAACCCTCTTTAGCGAACAGGTAAACATCAGCCCGCCCTATTCCTCTGGATGCGCCGGTGATAATAGTCACTTTATCCTTGAGCCTCATTTGCTTTCCTCCTGAATTAACGTTAGCTTATTGTTAAGCCATGAATCCGCCGTCTTCGATAAAAATCTGCCCGGTCACGAAGCTGGAAGCGTCCGATGCCAGGTAAACCGCCAGTCCTTTGATATCCTCAGGGAGCCCTGCTCGTTTAAGCGGAGTCATACCTAAAATGAATTCTTCCATATTAGACATCGGCTCTACGTCTTCAAGATGGTGGCGGCTTCTATGATAACCGGGACAAATCACGTTGGCCCGAATTCCGTACTCTCCATACTGCCTGGCAGCCAGTTTGGTGAGCATAATTACCGATGCTTTGGCAGTAATATAAGGAGTCGCTAAATGCAGGTTCCCTACCGGAGGAAGAGGGAATAAAGCTACTCCGGCAGAAGTAGTGATAAAAACTCCTTTGTGCTTCTGCATCATCATAGGAAATACCGTCTTCATTAAGATAAAGACACCCCGAAGGTATCGTGAAGCAATCCTATCCCAATCTTCGTTTGATACCTCATGAATTTTGACCGGAGTAGTGTCCACTATCCCGGCATGCGCGAAAACAATGTCCGGGCTGCCCAGTTCATTAACCGTCGTTTTCACCATTTTCTGGATATCAGCTTCATCGAAGGCGTCGCTTTTTATAAAGATGGATTTGCGGCCGAAACGGCTAAGGTCCTCAACAGGCTCATTTATATCTATTAGAGCTACATCTGCCCCGAATTCCGCCAGAGCCTCGCAAATTGCCTTACCCATGCCTGAAGATGCCCCGGTAACCAGGGCTACTTTCCCGCCCAGATCGAACAGAGGATTTGCTATCATTTTGCCTCTCCGCGTTCAGGGTTTTGCGTTGATTCAGGATTAGCTATAGCCTATAATGGATGAATACAATGTGCTAATGGGAATTCCTATAAGAATATTGCGGAACAATGATATAATTTTATCCGGATATTGTCAACATTACATAAACTAAAAATACTTTTTGTGTTGACCAATCAGCTCTTTAAGCACCTGCTATATTTATTCGAACAGGAGAACGATGAATAATCGACCAAGAGAAGATAACCATGAAGAACTCGTGATGTCACTTCACATGACATCAAAAGTGTTACTTAAACTTAGAAAAAAAGAACTGGCCTCTTTCGGCATAACACCGGAAGGAAACATAATTATGACGGCTGTTCAATCCCTGGGCAAAAGAGCCACATCTGCAGAAATAGCCCGTTCTATATTTCGCGAGCCCAACTCGGTCTCCTCCTTGCTTAAGAGGATGGAGGATAAGGGATTAGTTACCAGGGTTACTCAGGGAAAAGAAACGAAAAGACAAATTATTGTCCTGACAGTCAAAGGGCAAAAAGTCTACCAGGAAATTAACAATATCAGAAACGATAGCCTGACGAACTTAACATCATTCATGTCTGAAGAAGAGGAAAAAAAGTTTACCGGCCAATTGAAACAAATGTTGAAAAGTCTATTTCAGATGTTGGGACTGAGCCAGGTACCCAATGCCATAGACCTTGAAATAGATAAGTGATACCGGGAGATTCAATACTAAAAAAGTAAAGAGCGAGGAGGAAGATATGCCCCATATCGTGATTTCGGTATTGGAAGGGATGCCTTATCAACAGAAGAAACAATTAGCCAAAGACATTGCCCGGGTGGTAGCGGAGGATGTGGGACTCCCGCTTGAAATGGTGGCTGGAGAGGTTACATTTAAGAATGTCGCTCTTGAAGATTATGCTCCGGCGCTGGATTTTACCAGGGATAATCCGCCTTTAGCAATCCAATATATCTCATTCAACATCCTGCGTGGGCGACCGTTGGACCAGAAGAGAAAACTGGTTAAAGATATCACACAAATAGCAGCCAAAAGTATCGGCGTTCCCGCTGAAACTGAAGGAATAGTCATCGAGATTAATGAAGTCGACCCCGCCAATATCGCCCACGGCGGGCTTCTGACTGTGGATATGGAAAATCCTCCTTTACCGATTAACTGAAACGCTTTCAGAAAAAAATTTTCTCCTTGCGTTCGCCAGGCGGAACCGAACATAAGGAGCAAGACTCAATCCACTATAAACGACACGAAAAATCGTGGTTGTCGAACTAAGTGATACCAATTTTGACAATCAAACTTGCTGCGATGTTCCCCAAGTTGACGGCGTCTTTCACCCTGCCCATATGATCGGAATCACCGATTGCTTTGTAAGGGAGGTCTTTACAGGCAGTTTTAAGGGCTTTACCAGTTGCGACATCTGAAATCCTTTCCAGGGCAGGCTCCCCGCATGAGGGCGGACGCTTTTAGGGCTGACTGAAAAATATCACCGACAAGATAGACCGAAGGAAGACACTGTTTTTCGATGCTCATCCAAGTCCTTTTAGTCTTGTAGACAACTTAGGAACCCGGTAAGACCAGGCTAAAACGTGCAGTTACTCCTTCCGAGAAGACCGACCTGTCCTGCGCTATAAAATAGACAGTTTCACCCTGCTGACCAGGAAGACGTAGGCTCAGAAGAGTCCTTTCAATAATCTCGCTGTATGCCTTGCCGATTTAATACCGTGTACTTCATGCCAACCTCCTGCAATAACCAACTATTTCATAAAATAGTCTGCCATGTCGCGTTTGTTTTACTACTTTAGTAAAAGGTTTATAAATATCCTATCTGACTTAGTCCACAATCGCCATACTCAACAATGTATACAAGCACTATGGTGCTGCATTACCTTCTAACCTTCGAAAGGATTAATCAATTCTTTTCTTTAGAAGGATGTTACGGTGGCTGCCGGGTTGTAAAATGCAACCAGAATACTGATGCGGCAAGGATTGTTATCGATGATTGGTATGTCTGTGATAATAACCGCACTAAGCAAAAGACAAACCCTGTCAGTATATCTCGAGCAACATGCTCAACGATTATCCAGGACCATTTGGCCCTGGTCAGAATCGCGGTTGCTTATCCTCGTCGCTGTGATTGCTGCCATGGACTACATAAGCACATTGGCTTTTCTGCAATTCAATGGAGACTGTACCTTTGAGGCGGGTTTGCTCGCCAGCTGGGCACTATCAGTGGGCGGTTATCTGGCACTTCTCATTGTGGACGTCACAGCGGTTGGTATCTTGATACTTGCGGCTACGGGTACGCAGCGAATATGTAAAACAAACGGGCTCAGCGGGCCAGGGCATGCTGTTTTTGTTTTACTGCTTATGCCTTACGCCATAATAGCGGCAACTGCAGTCTGCAATAATATCGTAATCGCCCTTCTCTAGCAGGGTGCTGAAATAAGTGTCAGATTACCGTTTATATCGGGTAGTTTCGTCAAAATGTGTCCCTGGCAGCCAATTTACAAAGGATTTGCCGCTTCTACAAATACCGCTCCAGGCCGTTTTTCAGCCCTTTTCCGGTCGAGCTGGCGCATTTCGCCCTTAGACGGCAGGTAATTTGGCTATCCGGCTCCTTCCGCCGTCTTGATTCAGACCCGTATTTCCTTGTTTCGCTTGCGTACTTTATGGCTTGACTTTTACCCTTTACGGCGAGTGGTCTGTTTATCCACGATGCTCCGCTTCCGCGAGCCACGTGCGGCGTCATGTTCATCACCCCGGTTGACGGTCATTCTGAACTGAATTTACGACCTGATGACCGTGCTGGGGGCAAGTCTGAGCCGCTTTCAAGTTAATCCTGATGCTCTTGTCTTTCTCATTGTTAGATAAGCTTTCAACCTGTGGTAGCTCGCTTAAGATACTGAGCAAAGGAGCGGGCTGATCAACTGACAGTACCATAAAAGCGCCTCCGTTGCCAGAACCACCAACCGATGCTAATCGAAAAGCGCTATCTTGAGCCATGGCTCGTTCGAACTCCCTTATCGGGGCGTATGTTACCGGTCTGGCTATCTGCAGTCTTATCATCCCGCTATAGAGCTCGTTACGCGCTGTTTCTTCAGTTATAGCTAGGGTCTTCTCTTTAGCTTCCTTTTCTGCTATTATCTTCATCTCTACAGCTTCACGCCTGGCTTTCTCCACAGCTGCCTTTGCCGCCTCCCCTTCAGCTTTCTTCTCAACCTTCGCCTTTTTGTTTTCCAATCTTTTACTTGCCTGTACTGCTTGGCTCCTTGCTTTAGCCTCTACCTCAATAACTTTCCTGGCCTGTTCAACTGCTTTGTGTAATCTATCACGAGCCTGTGCTGCTTCCTTCTTTGCCAC
>CAZOGR010000077.1:0-6731 GCA_964579355.1 uncultured Dehalococcoidales bacterium
GGGGACGCCTTTGACGCCGAGCCTCCGCCCGATGCCGCCGTGGCCGCTCTTCTGGAATTCGCGGTAACCGCCGGGCATGAACTCGGTCCGCTGAACGGTATCGCCCATCCTCATGGCCACGACACAGCTCTCGTCTTTCCCGAAATCGTACTCTTCCCGGAGCGTCGCCCATCCCGGAGGCAGGGCATCGTCGTTCTCCGGGAAGCAGTTATGCAGGCTGTTCCCCCAGGTGCCGCAGTTGGTGACATTGGGGATGTTACCGCCGAAGTTTCGCCACATCAGTTCGGCGGCACGGCCGATTGCCCGGTTGGCCTGGTTGCCGGGGCCCATGACATTGGTATCGAAATTCATCTTGATTTCCTTGGCGTACGGTCCGCTGACGACGAACGTAACACCGCCGCGGCCGTCACCCGTGCCGCCGCTTGATTCGGCGATAGCCAGCAGCAGCGGCATATGTTCCGGTTCGCAGCCGGCCATGACAGCGATGGTAGCAACCTTTTCAACGGTAGCTTTCCGGCGCAGCGGCATGAAAGCAACCGGAGAGCCTTTCTCGCCGCCGCTGCCCATCTGAGCCATGCGGTCGCCAACCCGGTGAGGGGTCAGATAGCTGATTATTTCATCCGGCTTGTGGCTGGTGCCTTTCAGCATCCGGGCAACCCTCTCTTCGGTCGGCAGAACGATGGGAAGGCCGTCCGTAAACCGGCAGATGGGCGCGTTATTGTAGAGCTGGGGAATGGGGTCGGCCTGCTTGAAGAACTGCTCAGCCTCGTCCATGGTACCTTCGAAGATGTAGCGGGGGTTGGAGGAATCGACCTTCGGGGGATTCTTTTCTTCCTCGGTAAGCGGCCTGACAAGCTGGTCCATCAGCTTGTCTATCCAGGTGGGAACATCTTCGGTGCCGGGAATATGGCGCGAACCGAAGACGACCCGGAGGGGCGACATGCCGTTTACCCGGCAGGCCTGCCTCCAGCATTCGTACTGGTCTTCGAACATGATGAAGACGCTGGGAATGCCGGCTTTTTCAATCGATGACAGGTGGGGCAACTGCTCCCAGATGGCGCCATGTCACCAGACAACGCCGCGGATAAGGGCATCGGTTGTCTTCCAGTCGTCTTCATCGAGGGCGATACTGCCGGCCTTGGTTGCATGGGCTGCCGCATAATTGATTTTCCAGTCGACCTGGGGGTAACGCTCGGGCAGCATTTTGACGAGGGGGATAAGGATTCCCTGTTCGCCGCCGGCGCCGACACTCATGACGATTCTTTTCCCGTCAAGCTTATCCAGCCGGGGAGCGAGAGGATGCTGTTCAACCGGGTCCTGAATACCGACAGGATTGAGAAATTTATAGACTTTGTCCGACATTATACTCTTCCTTTCTATTTATGACTAAATTTATCAACATTATATACTACTCCGAAAAAATAAACAAAATTATACACCCGGAGGCAATTGTGATAGCATAGATTCTATTACCCGAAAGCAGAGCTGCTCTTATGATGCGAAACGTGTTTACCCGGACCGGGAAAAAGACCGGCAAGGTCTTTTACGGCTGGTGGATAGTCGCGGCGGGATGCCTTTTGCAGGCCCTCAATTCAGGTTTGATGGGACAGGGTTTCACCGTGTATTTTCTGCCTCTCCAGGAGGAGTTCGGCTGGAGCCGGACCCTTCTCAGTACCGGTTTTTCTTTAAGCAACGTCGAGAACGGTATCCTCGGGCCGTTTGAGGGCTGGCTGGCTGACAAGTTCGGGCCCCGCCGCCTGGTTTTAGCCGGCGTGATACTGTTTGGTACCGGTTTCATTCTCCTGAGCAACGTCAACTCGATTGTCGGATTTTTTCTTTCCTTCACCATGATTGCCGGCGGAGCGAGCCTGGGAGGGTATCTGCCGATTTCGGTGGCGGTATTCAACTGGTTCCTCCGGAAACGCAGCCTCGCCCTGGGAATAACCTCCTCCGGCCACGGGCTGGGGGGATTAATCGTCCCCCTCGTCGCCTGGGGTATCATCACGTATGGCTGGCGCCCGACGGCGATGGCTTCAGGCATCATCGTTCTCGTCCTCGGCATCGTCTGCGCCCTGCTGCTCCGGCAGAAACCGGAGAGATACGGCTACCTGCCGGACGGAGACGAACCGAAACCGGCGAAAGCCGAAAAGACGGAGGCAGGTTCGGAATCGGTCGTACCACTGCCTGATGATACCGATTTCACCCTGAAAGAAGCCATGCGGACCCGTTCCTTCTGGATGATAGCGGCAGGTCATGCAGCAGCGGTGTTGACCGTCTCGGCTGTCTCGCTCCACCTGGCCCCGCACCTGGTACAGCGGCTCGGCCTTTCGCTGGAAGCGGCCGGTTCGATTGTCAGCCTGCTCCTGTTCATGTCGATAGCCGGGAGACTGGTCGGGGGATATTTCGCCGACCGTACGGACAAGCGGAAACTGCTGGTGGGGAGTATGATTTTTCACACCATCGGTCTTGTTTTCCTCGCCACCGCCACGAGCATGGTTCAGGTGGTATTTTTCACCATCTTCCACGGTATGGCCTGGGGAGCGAGGGGATTGACCCAGAACTCGATACGGGCGGAATATTTCGGACGCAAGGCAATCGGCACCATCCTGGGTATCGCTTCGATTCCGGTGGTGCTGGCGCAGGTCGTCTCTCCGATATTTACCGCCTGGCTGGCCGACCTGAGAGGCGATTACCAGTTCGCCTTTCTGCTCCTTGCAGCCTACACCGCCGCCGGGACGCTTCTGTTCGCCTTTGCCGGAAAACCTTCGAAGAAAAAGTAACCTGGCATTTTCAGATTGCCCGCCGCTTTTTCAGGCATCACCGATTCCAGAATTTCAGAGTTTACACTGATACCGCCTGTGACGAAAGTACGATTACACATTTCTAAAGAAGGTCGATAATGATATACAGAGGGTACAGGAATGACGAACAAAGACAATGGTTATTCTCTCGAAACACTCTTCTATCCCCGCAGTATGGCGGTTATCGGCGCCTCCAACACCGAAGGAAAACTGGGATACAACGTTTTCCGTAATCTCCTCAGCCATAACTACTCAGGCAGACTCTATCCGGTTAATCCGGGAGCGGAGTACGTGCAGGGGGTAAAAGCATACCGGGACATCGGCGAGATTCCGGATGACATCGACGAAGCGGTTATCATTATTCCCGCTGCCGGCACCCCGCAGGCGATTCGGAAATGCTGCGAAAAAGGAGTGAAGTTCATCGTCAATGAAGCTGCCGGGTATTCGGAGACCGGGGCCGCCGGCCTGGCCATGGAGCAGGAGATAACCGCTCTGCTGAAAAGCTCCGGTTCCCGCATGGTCGGTCCGAATTGTTCCGGCCTCATCAATACCCACCATGACATGGTGCAGTCGCTTGGCATTGTCGGTTCTCTGAAAAAAGGCAATATCGGACTGGTTGCCCAGGCCGGTGTCTACGCCGCCGGACTGCTCTGGGGTTTCAGCCGGACGCAGAACTTCGGTATTATCGCTACCGTCGGCAACAAGCTCGATATCAACGAAACTGATATACTCGAGTACCTGGGGACGGACAGCAATATCGAAGTCATCGCCATGTACCTCGAAGACATAAAAGCCGGGAGATGGTTTATCGATGTTGCCCGCGAGGTAACCCGGGAAAAACCGGTTATCGTCCTTAAAGGCGGCCGCACCGATATCGGCCGGAAAACAGCTGCTTCTCATACGGCCTCGATTGCCGGCAGCTACGAGGTTTACGGCGCCGCTTTCCGGCAGAGCGGCATCATCCAGGCCGAGAGCTACCGCGACATGTTCGACCTGACCAAGGCGTTTTCGAAACAGCCCCTCCCCAAAGGCCCCGGTACCCTGATAATCACCTACACCGGCGCCATGGGCGTTACCAGCACCGATACCTGCTACGAGAACGGTCTGAGGTTAGCCGACCTCTCAGAGACGTCGATTGCCCGGCTGAGGCAGATAATGCCGCCCTACGTCACCGCGAAAAATCCGGTAGACCTGACCTTCGACCAGACACCGCAGCAGATAGCCGATGTCATCACTACCTGCGTGAAAGATAATGATGTCAGCGCCGTGGTAATCGTCATTCAGGCGGAAATGACCGAAAAGTACATTGATTCCCTGAAAACTCTCGACATGCGGGGCAAGCCGCTGCTGGTCAGTATTCCAGCGCGCAATTTTGCCATCGAACCGGTCATCAGGATGGAAGGGCTCGGCTTCCCGGTCTATGACGCCCCCGAAACGGCAGTGGGAGTACTGGCAAAGATGTTCTGGGTATCCACCCGGATGAGACAGGCTGAGACGGTAATATCCTAACGAAGGAACTCAGCGGTCTCCGGACCGACTGTTATAGGTATATATCACTCGCCCTCGCACGAAAATGACTTAGAGCAGGAGTTAAGTACTCGTAAACGAGAATCTGTTATGATACATTGTGGAACAATACTACTTTTCGCGATTAATGCGTATGCCACCTGGGCAGTGCAGGCAGCACTCCGCGCGGAACTTTGGGAAGTAATTTAGGCTTTTTTCTCGGGATTATTCGGATAGATAACTCTAAACTGACTGAAATTCAATAGTTTCTTTCTTAACCGTCGGCCGGGTAAAAAAGGTAGCGAGCGCCCCGACACCGAGGAACCCCAACGTCAGAATGAACACCGTCAGGTAACTCCCGGTACTGTCGTAGATGTACCCGGCCAGTATCGGGCTGATTGAACTGAAGGTCGTTACCATCGGTGTTACCCAGCCGAGTATCTTCGGATAGTTCTTTCTCCCGTAGTAGTTCGCCAGCATTATCGGTATCAGTACCTGCACGCCTCCGCAGCTCATCCCGCAGACAACCGCCGGCAGGTAGAGGGTGGGCACCACCCCGACGTTCATCAGCAGCAGCACCCCCGCTACGGCACCGAGAATCGAAACCAGGGCGATGCGCCGCCCCTCGAACCGCGAAGCCAGCGTCCCCCCGGCAAGCTGCCCGACGATATTGAGAGCGTTGAATACCCCGATGCCGGTCGCTGCCTCCATGGCCGTATAACCGGTATCCTTCAGGTACGCCACCATGTGGAGCGAAACGAAATTCACCGTGAACATAATCGAGGCCGAGAACGTCACCATCATCCAGAACGGCCGGTTTTTGAAGACACTCCGGATTTCCCAGTCAGTCGGTGTTTCGAACACCCGCGATTTCACCGGTGAGAGGCTTTCCGCCGGAACCGCCGGGCTTGCCGCAACCTCCCCGTCCGGCACCTGCCCCATTTCCTTCGGGGTGTCCCGAATCAGCAGCACCGGCACAAATAACCCCAGGATAAGGTGTATTCCCGCGGCCGTCAGCCAGGCATTCTGCCAGCCGAATTTCCCCATCAGGAAGGTAATCAACGGCGGGAAAAGTAACCCCCCGATGCCTCCGCAGGCGGAAAGCAGGGTGATGGCGAGCGTCCGCCTCCGCCGGAACCAGTTGTTTATCAGGCCGTTCGCGGCAATGAACGAACCGAACGCCTGCCCGGTGCCGATGATGATGCTGAAAAAGAAGTACACCTGCCAGACTTCACTGACACGGGACATGAGCGCCGCTCCCAGCACCATGACGATGTTGCCGGTGATGATGTTCTTGCGAGGGCCGAACTTGACCGTCGTCATCCCGGCTAGCGGCCCGAGAAACCCGGATATGACCCAGAACAGCGAAAACGGCCCGGAAAGAGCCGACCGGCTCCAGCCCAGCGAATCGCACATCTCCGGCAGGAACACGCTGTAGGAAACGACGATGTTTCCCACCATGCTGATGAGCATGGATAACGCTCCGGCGAGCACCACCCAGCCGTAAAACCTGTTGTTACTGAAGCGTGAAGCAATCATGCGTAACCGAAATATTGTTTGTATGCGGGCTTCGTTACGGGCGGAACGGAGTGAAGGTCAGCCACCTCATTGCAGCATGAAGACGGGAAAGGTTTCATAAACCTGCGGAAGGGTATCTCGCGTATTTGGCTGTTAAGACCGCCCGAAAAGCCCCTCAAGAGAGGGAGACGATGGAGCTTCTCCCTTTTGTAAAGGGAGAGTGAGAGGGATTTAGAAATATCTCCAAATATATGTGTCTGTTCTTGTTTCAAGAAATGTATTTTCTCTGCAAGTTCAATCGCTTTCGACAGTCTCATGAACGAGGGTTTATTGTCTTCCGCTTGATACCAACCGGTACCAAAGAACTTATTTTCTGAAAAGGCTGAAAAACCGGTCCTCGTATTCCTTGAAAAGCCCCCAGCGCTCAAGCTCTTCCTTGAGTTCTCCCGGTTCCTTTTCGCCGTTGGCTACTTCCTCGAACATCTCGTTAATCTTGTCTCGCGCCCCGCTGGGAGTACCGCGGGCGTCCATCTCCAGCAGCCCCCGCCGTTCGAGCTGTTTGAAGTTGTGCGGCGCCGAAGTCCGGGTTACCTGAAAAATGAATTTCATCAGGGAAACGTCCCAGAGCGTATCTTCACCCTTGATTATCGCCGTCAGCTTGTCTTCCCGCTTTTCGACATCCTTGTCCAGCCTGTCGAGCACTGCCCGCATGCTGTCGGAAACGATGTTCATCTCTTTCGGCTCGTTCCGGTAGGAGTACGCCAGACCGTGAATGCTCCGTTCGCCGAACTCCTCGATGAGTGCCTGGAAATACTGTTTTGCCTCCTGGCTGAATCCTTCGAGGTTGGAAAGGTAATACGGTGTCACTATCTTCGGCCGCTCGGCAATTACCTTTCCTTCCCGGAT
>CAZOGR010000078.1:0-6713 GCA_964579355.1 uncultured Dehalococcoidales bacterium
CAGTTTCGGATTATCGGGATAAACGCCAAAAAGGACAATATCGCCGCATTGGGCTACAACTTCGATGCAACCCGGAAGCATTTCTGAATAACCGGAAGCCTCAATAACCCGGTCGAAACCCCGAGGACTAATCTTCAATGCTTCTTCAACCCAGTTCGAGGTTTTCGGATCAATGACGTGCTTGGCACCCAGTTTCAGAGCCAGGTTCCGCTTGAAGGACACCGGTTCGACAACAGTCAGGTCTTTCACGCCCCGGAATTTGGCTAACTGGACGATAATGCTCCCACAGGTACCGGAACCGATAACGATTGCACTATCGCCCATTTTGGGAGGTGCCAGATCAATAGCCGGCAGGCAGGCGCCAATATTCTCGGTCAGTGTCGCTTCTTCCAGTGAGATGCTGTCCGGCAGCTTCCACGCCTGCCGTTCGTGGACCGTGATGTATTCGGCCATCATCTGGTCGAGGTATCCGTACGGATAGTCCTTCCTCTCGCAGAATGTCTCGCGGTCATGCATGCAATTATAGCAGGCACCGCAATAGCGGTACTGGTCCAAAGCGACCCTGTCACCGACCTTCAGCCCTCTGGCAACCGCTCCCGGCCCGAGTTCCTCGATAATGCCTGATGCCTGGTATCCCAACCGCCACGGCAGAGGCAGCACCAGCTCTCCGGTGATAATGAACGGATCGAATGCTCCGACACCACAGTAGGCGATTTTCACTTTGACCTCTTCGAATCCCGGGTCAGCAAGCGGCATTTCTTTCAATACCGCTTTTCCTATTTCTTCGACAATAACCGCTTTCACTTAAATATCCTCCTTGATTTCTCGATTCGCGCTGTTTTATCATTTCAGCACAAAGCGTTCCAATCATATAAAATCGTGCCGATAAAATCAAACTTTAGCCGGTTTCTGTACTCCATGCTTACGAAGGAGTACAATGCCTCTATAGCGAATGATGAGAGTCAAGGGAGGTTATCATGGCTTCGGATTATGAAAGAAGACAGGCTGAACGTGCCCAAAAAGAGCTTGAACAAGAAAAGGAAGAACGGGGAAAAGAACTGGTTATCGGTGCAACCACCGGTACCGTTACCAAAAAAATCGATGCAGGTAAAGAACTGAAAGTTAAAATAAGTGAGGCTGAAACGCTGCAACTCAAGCTGTCTGGTACCTTGGTAAAAGGCGATTCTGTTACAATAACCGTTAAGGCAGACCCGGAACTAAGCGAACACAAAATCTCCGCTTTCGGCCGGGCGAAAGCTACGTATCCGGACGAAGCATCCGGAAAAATAACGGGAATAATCAGGAAAGACGGTGAAATAAAGATAAAGATTGACAACATTGATGTCGCAAAATTCAAGTCGTCGGCGGAACTGGATAAGGGAGACTCAATCAGGCTTAACATCGTAAAGGCGTAAATAGAAGACTGATATATTGTTTACCCTGTTTCACTTTTCGGAAAACTTCGATTATTATTAAGAAAACTTTATGGAGGATTCAGGCATGACTAAGTATATGCTGGTTGTCGGACTCAATGTGGTAGACAAGGGGAAAGAAGCTGAATTTAACAAGTGGTACAATGAGATTCATTTCCCGGACGTGCTGGAAACACAGGGTTTCGTTAAAGCTACCCGATGGGAAAATATCGCACCCGGAGAGAAAGATGCTAAATTCCTGGCTTTATACGAAATAGAAACAGACGATATTGACGCAACAATGAAAGCCTTGAATGCGACTATTGCTGAAAAAGCCAAAGCCGGGAGAATGAATAATCTTGGCAGTCTGGCCATCAGAGGCACGTACAAGTTTCTCTATTCGCGCGGATAATAATCCTTGTCATGCAACTAAAAAGGGGAGAAACGTTAGCCTTTCTCCCTTTTTTTATCAGCACGAGCAAGAACGTTATCCGTGGCTTCTCTTCCAGAGATAATACAATACCATACCGTCTATGCCGGCTAACAATATTCCTCCGGCAAGCAGACCGCCGCCAATCAACATCTGACCGGCAGCCAGCGCTCCGACACCGGCAGAAAGCATCATCAGCCCGAGGAAGAGAATGCCAATGTAGATTATCTGCTGTTTATTACTCATTTTTTAGATACTATATTACATATCGTCAAAATAATCAATAGTGAAGCGAAATATTTTTCATGTGTCCCGAAGATACGTCTTTATCTTCAGAATATCTGGTATCAATACCCGCAAGATAAACATATCAGTAAACCCGCTCTTTGTCCAAACTTCTTCTTCAAGTACATCAATAATAAAAGTATAAGGCATTTCACCGGAATAACGCCATATGTCCCGGTAGATACCGGTAACTCATCAGTTTTTTATCGAAAGAATGTCAATCCGAAAACAAGTACAGGAAAGCCAGCCGGCTTTCCTGTTTGACTACGTGCTTGGTAATATCGACTATTTTTTCAGTTCTGAGGTGCAGTTCGGGCAACGAGTAGCTTTCAATGGTATCGCCGTGAAACAGAACGGACATTCTTTGGTAGTCGGTTCCGGTACCGGAGCTGCTGCAGCGGCGGCTGCCTCGGCTGCCTTCTTTTTCTCGTTCATTCTGGCGATAGGCCGAACGATGAAGAAAAATATGACCGCCGCCAGAATCAGGAAACTGATAATAGCATTGATAAACAGACCATAGTTTATAGAGACTGCCCCGGCTGCCTGGGCAGCCGCGAGAGAGTCATACGGACCGGCTACGGTTGTGCCTTCTTTGAGAACCGCGAACATGTTGGCAAAATCGACATCACCTAACAGCAACCCTATCGGCGGCATGATAATATCCTTAACGAAAGAATTAACTATCGCGCCGAACGCAGCACCGATAACGATGCCTACTGCCAGATCGACCACATTCCCTCGGGTGATAAAAGCTTTGAAATCCTTCATATTTTTATCTCCGTTAATTTTTATCCACAGTATTATGCGCTACCTTAATCCTCTTGTCAATGAGTTTTTCATGCGGTTTTTCCAAACATTTCGTACATTGGCAAATCCGAAAGAACAACATAAAAAAGGAGAACCCTCAAGGATTCTCCTTCTTCTCGACTGATATCGATATAAGTCCCCGGTCAAACTACGTACCTGTTACTGTATCATGCAGTACGATTTACCGCCCCGTATATCAACAGATTGAAAAGTCTTTCTCTTAAGCGTTCATCCGGCGCATCTTGTCGACATCAAGGGTGGTTTCCTGTTTAATGTAATTCTTCCCGGAAACGACCGAAATAATGTTCTGCAAATCTTCATCGACCAGGCAATACCGCTTTTTCGCTTCACCTTCCTGTCCGATGTCCGCCCTGAATGTCCGAACCTGCCCTTCAGTATCATATACCGCATCCCCGTTTTCGACGGCAACATCCCAGCAAACAATTGTACTAACCGTTCTGAAAGGATGGTTAAATTGTTTCGTTAAAACGGTGGTGAATCTAATTGACTTTGCGTCTTTTCCGGTGTGTAACTCATTCATGACCGGAGTTGCCTCCTCTATCGATACTTCTTTCTCTTCCGGCACATCTTCCTTCCTGACCGGTATTTCTTCCTGAACAAGGATTTCTTCTTCTACAGGTGGTTCTGCTTCGACGGGTATCTCTTCTGAAGTTGTTTCCTCAGGAGGAGCGATTGCTGCTGCCGGTTGCGGAATTTCCTTCCGGATCACCGGCAACGGTCCGAGAACCTTCTCTATCTTCCAGAAGAGAAATATAATAAGGTATCCCAGGCCGATTCCTGTAGCGATTGTGCCAAGCGCGGATAATATCCAGCCCCAAACAGGCATAGCCAGCCTCCTTGCTGTTTAGTCCGCCTTTTTTCTATCTTCTTATGTAAGAAAACCAGGCCGAACATGAAACATGTTTTTCAGCGGGGCGAACCATACCGGACTAGATAGCGTCCCTGATGGTCTGCCGGAATTTTTCGAACTCGGCGCGGCGAACGTAATTTTCCGCTACTTCGGCATCTTTTTCGGCAGCTTCGGCTTTATAGGCATCGAACTCATCACGGGGAACCAGGCTCTGGCTTAACACTTCCTCATCGGCTTTGACATCATCCTTAAGCTGCTGGAGTTCTGCGGCAAGGAGATTAACCTGCTCCTTTGTCTCGTCTTTGCCGATTTCCATTCCCGCGGCTTCGATGAACCTGGCGAATGCAAACATCATGTTCTTGAAACTTTCCTTGAATTCCTCGAATTCTTTAACGGGGGCGGACATGGTAATTTTCTTTTCGCCGGAAACGATATCAACCGAGGCAACCTCTTCTTCCGGAGATTCTGAGGGTTGTACGGATTCATAGGAAGCATATCGGCCTTCGCCATAATCAGTTACCTCCGGCGAAGGTGCTGGTTCTTCCTGTGGGTCGGGATTATAAGGTCGTGTTTCCATATTCTCATTCATGGTACTGTCCTCCCGTCTTTATTGTTAATGTTACGTAACGTAGAACAGTATTCTACTTGACGAATTCCTCTTTGTCAAATATCATTTCAGACTCATTTCAACAGTGATTTCAGCAATGAAAAAAGGAGGGGAGACGTTAATGCCCCCCTCCTTGCATCGTTTACTTATTCCCTTTTTTCTAAAAAGATACTATCATCCCGCCTTCACCGGCGTAGGTAGCCATAGTAATGCCCATATCGTTAATGATTACTTCCCGGGCGTTCGCTTTTTCCTTCAACTCCCGCCGTATGAAATCAGCGTCCTGGAAGTTGTTGAAATGGGTTATGCCGACATCGGTTGAGGACATGTCCGGTCGTACCTTGTATATCGTCTGCATTATCATTTCCATAAATTTTTTACTGCCACGGGCTTTCGATTTCAGGACAACCTTGCCCTCGCTGTCATTATGTAAAAGTATCCTGACATCGAGTAACCGCCCGATTGTTCCCTGGAATCTGCTTAATCTCCCGCCTTTGACGATATTCTCCAGGGTGTTCAACAACACCAGTATCGTCATTCCGTCCCGGTACTCCGTCAGTTTCTCGATAATCGACTCCAGCGAATGCCCGGCCGCGGCCAGTTTCGCCGCTTTCAATACCTGAAGCCCATGCCCAAGCGAACCGCCAAGACTATCGAACACCGTAACATCAGCTTCGGAAAGTTTCTTCCCGTGACTGGCCGATTCAAATGTTCCGCTCAAACCGGAGGATATTGTAATGCATAGAATTTGTCCCAGGTGTGTCAGTTGTTTGAACTTCTCAGCGAATAATGACGGTGCCGGTTGAGAAGTCTTGGGTAAGTTTTTACTGGCAGCCATTTTCGCATAGAATTCCTTTGGCGTGATATTGACTTTTTCAGCGAAAGTTTCGCCATCGATATTAACCGTTAACGGAACAACATGAATATTGTATTTTTTTAATATTTCCTCCGGTAAATCACAGGAACTATCGGTGACTATCTGCAGCATCTTCCTCTCCTTTTCCCATTATCCCGATAAGCAAATACGTGTTCAGCATATCAATTCAATGCTTTAGTGCAGCTCGAACCGAATATCCGTAAATGCACAGGCTGTCTGTTTTGATGGTATAGCATACCAAGAAAAATGTCCACTTTTATTTGTTTGTATTATGTATACTGTATTTCCGTAACTCATTAGCCAATGCCTTCCCGTCCCCGGTCAGCTCATCCATCAACTGCCAGAATCCACGGCTGTGATTTTTTATCCGCGTGTGAGCGAGTTCATGAAGAATCACATAATCCGTCAGGTGTTCAGGCAGCCCCACCAGATTCCTGTTCAGACTGATGTTGTTTTGGAACGAACAACTTCCCCACCTCGTCTTTTGATTTCGAATAAATATCCTGTTAAAAGTAAAACCGTACCGCTCGGCAAGGTAATGCAACCGCTCTATCAATCGCTGCCTGGCTGCGGCCAATTCATCGGTTGTACGAATAGCTGACACTACTTTCGTCTTCTCGGCGTACTCTTTTAATCGAAGCTGTTGTTGCTGTATCCAGGCAACTTTTTCCCGGGTAAATTGAGCAGCTTCTCTGTACGACATCCTTGCCGGAAGACTCACACTGACGCCATCGAAAGGATGTACCGATATTCGCAACCGCTTGACCCGCCGATCCCTCCGAAAAAGAACCGGACCGATTGCGGGAATTTCGATAACATGAACATCAGGCATGACTTCTTTACTATATCACAACGGGTTTCCGGCTAATCAATGTATCAGGATTTTTACTATCTGATTTACTAACTTTATTGCCTGTACTATACTTAAATTAACGTAATAGTCTCCAATAAGGATTGTCATGACAGTTAAAATAGTTACCGACAGCGCTTCCGATATCACCCAGGAGCAGGCTGCCAGACTCGGAATTAAAGTAGTTCCTGTTTATCTCCGCTTCGGAGAAAAGGTATATCGTGACGGTATCGATATCGATACCGAAGAATTTTACAAAAAGCTCGAAACCGACCCGGTTCACCCGTCGACCGCTTCCCCTTCTCCCGGCGATTTCGCCAATGTTTTCGACGAAATGGCGAAAGACAGCGACGAGATTGTCTCTATCCATGTTACCAGCAAACACAGCTCCGTATATTCATCGGCTCTTCTGGGAAAAGAAAACATGAAGAAAAAAGGCTGTCATGTTGAGGTAATCGATTCCCAGGGAGTCACCATGTGGCAGGGACTCGTCGCTATGGCGGCAGTGAAAGCAGCCGAAACCGGCGATAGTATTCATCAGGTCGTTGAAAAAATTAACGAAACGATACATCAA
>CAZOGR010000079.1:0-6651 GCA_964579355.1 uncultured Dehalococcoidales bacterium
GCATCGTAATTCTCAACGTTGGCGCTATCAGGTAATTCAATGATTACCAGATGTATCTCATCGCCTTCAATCATGCCGGCGACACCTCGCTCGACACTGCCGGGACTGATGGTGACGTTTGCCGAAATTCCCTGTTCGGTTATATCGCTGTCATAATAGTTAAAAACGATGTTGTTGATATCGACCACTTCGTTCGGTATAGAAAGCGCGATGTTGAATTGTACCTGATTCAATTCGGTTTTGTTATCGGTTAAACCCAGTACCGATCCCTTTATCTCCAGTGTGCTCTGAGCTGATTTAAGGCCTTTATAAACTGTCTCTTTGCCTCTTTCCGCAGAAAATATACCAGCCGTGAGTACACTGTAAGCCATGACTGAAGCGACTGTTACGAAGGCTATCAGTATAATGGCCGTTTCAAGACCTGTGATGCCTTCCTGTTCCCTGTTCAGCCGTTTAATGGCATTTTTTATATTCTTAAACATGATGTACTCCTTTCTCTTTCTCTTTATTGTTCATCACCGGAAAACTGATTCCGTCACATTTTTTCCCTCCCTGAAACATTTTTACCTTCATTAAATTCAGGTATCGGATTAGCATCAAGCCGGTAACCTGATACGGAATTGCCGTTAACTATTGAGTCGGCTGGCGAGAGAAGAGCCGGCTGGAACCTGGCTCTTCTCTCGTTGTGAAAAGAGGTAAGGAGACAGTTTATAACGACGGTACGTAGACCGGAACTGTATGTAGTTACCTTTGTCATTTGCGTCTCCTTGCTTTTCTCTATTTCAGAATAAGGCTGACCCGATAAATGAAGAATAAAAACCGCACATAACGGTATAAACAATAGGTAAATTTCAGGTCAGTGAAAAACGGAAAAACGTGATACCGGAAGGAAGAGAGCGTATTTATGGAACATTCATGTATTCAACCGCTTTTTTACACGTGATTTACAGGATTACCGGTATCGTGATACTAAAGAAAGATTGAAGAAATGGAGGCGGCAATGACTCCACGATGTAAATTTAGTTGTTACATTATTATTTCTTTAATGTGCCTGGTCGTTGTGTCTGTCGGTTTGACCAGGTCGGTACCTAAGCCTGTCCTGGCGAAACAGTTCATCTCTCCTGCCTCAGGTTTGTCTTTCCGGGGAGAAAATTATGAACTGTATCAGCCTTTTGTTACGGCTGATGATGTGGTTGTCAGAGAACTCACCGCCGGATTGTCCGGCGTCGAAGAAATATATAAGGTAGCCTGCGAATGGGTGTATGTTTCCGACTCGGTACTCAATGGTACGGAGGATAAGTGGCTGACTCCCGGCGAATTTTTGTCCGGTACGCCGTTTTATTCCTCGAACCCCGTGCCGGGTTGTGTCGCCGGCGACTGCGAAGAACAGGCGAATACGCTTGTTTCTCTTATTAGAGCGTATGGAATACCTCCGGAAGACGTCAGGGTTGTTTTGGGGCAGGTATCGGTATCCGAAACGGTAATCCGGGGGCATGTCTGGGCAGAATTGCTGGTCAACGGAACATGGATGCCGCTCGATCCCAGTCAGGGTGTCCAGTGGGAAGAAAACCTCGAACTCCTGGTGAACGCGAACGCCCGGCCATTTGACTATTATTTAAATAACCCGTATCCGGTTCCTGCAGTGACAGCTTACTATAATGATATGTATTATTTCGACGCCGGGAATAAAAGAGGCAATGCCCCGGAATCGTGGCAATTGTCCGGACAGGTGCCGGAGAAGCAGTTTGCCGAACGTTAATCATTCAGGCTTGCGGTTTCGGTACGCTTCGGCTTAAACGGCCGTGAAGATAAGGATATTCCAGGTCAGCACCAGTGAATAACCCAGAACGATGAACGATGTTGCAGCAAGGGCAATTCCGGGAAAACGCTTGTAGACCAGCCACAAGGCAAGCGAACAAATGAGAGCGCCGGCAATTTTCAGCAGGACAAAGTTGCCACCGAAAACAAGCGTCTCCATCAGTGAATTCGCTTCATTGACAAATTTGTGATTGACAGCGTAATCGGTAAACAATCCGTCGGAAATGTTCAACCCGCTCATTATCCCAAGCAGTTGTTTCATCGGCTTTTCCTTTCCGGGTTACCATTCGAATTCCCAACCGGCATCATCGAGGAATTTCCGGTAAAAGTCAGCGATTTCTTCGTCACGTATTGTCTTCTCCGCTTCTTTCAGCGGCAGACTCATCGCCACTCTGACGATGTGGTCCACGTCAGGTACCGTACCATCGGTGTCCTTTATTGCAGGATTGTCGAGATGGTATTCATCGATGAGCAGGCGGTAGTACCGCTTCAAGTCCTCATCGTTAATAGTATTCTCAGCCTGTTTGAGGGCATCGATTAAACCGTCGATATCAGGTATTTCCGTGTCGTTGAGTGCAGGTTCTTCCGCCGGCATTTCTGAAGCTGAGATGTTCGATTTCGGCCAGAAAAAAACCGTACCGACAACGGCTATCCCCAGCACCATACCCAGTAGTATCTTTTTCACCTGTCCGGCCTCTCGCTCCGGCGATTTCGTGCCTGTTGTATACGTTCGAACCATCGTCACGAAACCGAACGGATAATGATGGTAACTTCTCAGGTGTCTCTATTATAACCCTTAAGGGTCATTTTGTTGACACAATCAGGCCATGAAAAGGGTCAAAAAGGGGTCAGAATCGGGTCATTGAAAAAGTAAGCGAAGCAGGGGTTAAACGATGGACACTCGAAGCTGTAGAGGTTTAGACGAGCGGGGTACCTGGTTTACCTGAGGATACCAAAAAAGAGAGCGGGAGTCCATTCCCGCTCTCTTACAAGGAATTCAATGATTTTACGAATCAGTTGTTACTCGATTTGAACTGATACCCGACACCGGAAACAGTTACGATATACCGAGGGTTTGCCGGATCCGGTTCGATTTTTTTCCTGAGCCGACCAATGAACACCCGCAGGTATTCGCGTTCATCAGCATATTCCGGCCCCCAGATTTTACCGAGGAGTGTAGCGTGTGAAAATACTTTTCCTTTATTGAGCGAAAGCTCCTGGAGCAGGTTGTATTCGGTGGGGGTGAGTTTCACCTCACTGTCCGAAACCGTCACCCGGCGCTCGGCGAAGTTGATATTCAAGTCTCCGGCAGAGAACTGAGATACCCCCGGATTTGTCATCACTTCTTTCGTTCTCCGAAGCACGGCTCTTACCCTGGCTATCAGCTCGCTGATGTTGAAGGGTTTCGTGATATAATCGTCGGCTCCAATGTTGAGGCAGTAGGCTTTTTCATCGGCGTCATGCCGGGCGCTGAGCATTATTATCGGCACCTTGGACCATTTCCGCACTTCAGAACACACCTGAAGGCCATCCATTTTGGGCATGGTTATATCGAGTAGAATCAGTTCGGGCAATTCTCTTTCGATGACCTTTAAAGCTTCGACGCCGTCCATGGCGGTCAAAACTTCGCAATCATGTTCGTGGAGATTAGCCCTGACCGATTTTACAATGCCGATATCATCATCAACGATAAGAATGCGTGATTTTTGCATGTTCCTTATTTTCTCCTGTTACATCGTTAATCGTCTGTATCAATTCATCCGTACCGAATGGTTTTGGTATAAACGGAATACCGGTTTTCTCGATGAACTCTTTGTTTCTCGGTGAAATAATGTCCCCCGTTATGCAGATTGCTTTTCGTCCGAGAGCAGGATTGATTCGTTTCATCTTGCGATAGAACTCGATGCCGTCCATGCCCGGCATCTTGATATCGAAAAGTACGAGGTCAAATTCACTGTTCTTAACCTTCTCAAGTGCCTGTTCGCTGACGCGGATTGTAACGACTTCATGGCCTTCCTGGGTCAGGAGCGTATCGAGCGCCCGGCAGATGTACATTTCATCATCGACAACCAGTATTTTCAAACGTGAAACCTTGATTTGCTTTTTTGTTTCCTGAACTGACGGTTCAGACTTCGTTTCATCGGCAATGACCGGCAATTCGATGACGAATGTGGCGCCTTGACCCTGGTCCCTCGTGTATATGTTTCCTCCGTGCTCCTTGATGATTCCGTAGGAAATACTCAGCCCCAACCCGGTTCCCCCGCTTTTCTCTTTCGTGGTGAAGAAGGGGTTGAAAAGTTTATCGGCCGCTTCTTCGGATATCCCAGGCCCGTTATCGGAGATAACGATGACAATCATATTTTTCTCGAAGGCTGACTGGACGTAAATTTTCCCGGCTCTTATTTCTGCGCCCTTTATTGCCTGTTCGGCGTTGATGATGACATTCATCAATACCTGCTGCATTTCGCCGATGTTGGCCATTGTATCGGGCAGGGAGGAAGATAGATTGGTTATCAGTTCAATATTGTTGTTTTTCATCTCATACGAGCGCATGCCGATAATGTTCGAGATAACCGAATTTATTGATACGTACTCCTTTTCAGGTTTATGCCGGCGGGCGAACGTCAGCAGCTTTTCAACTATATTGGCTATCCTGGAAGCCCCGTCATTGATGACTTCTACCGCTTCCTTAATATCCTCAGGCAGCTTCTTGACCGAAAGGATTTGAGCAAAGGCCATCACGCTCGTCAACGGATTATTGATTTCATGTGTGATTCCGGCAGCTACCTCACCGATGGAGGCAAGCCTGCTGGTAAGATTGAGTTCTTTCTGGAGTAGTTTTTCTTTCGCTTTCGCTGCCACCCGGTCGGTTATGTCCTCCATGAGGTAGACATATTTCGAGACATTGTTATCCTCATCGTATATCGGAGAACTCTTCGCGGAGAAATGTTTCTGCAAGGCAGTACTATAGTATTCCAGGTGCTCGGCTTTCCCTGATTGACGTGACCGTATAACAGGGCAGACCTCTTTTGTTACTTCCGGAAAGACCTCTGAGATTTTTTTACCGACAACTTCATCTTTTTGCTTATCGAGAAGCACTAAACCGCTGATATTGATGTTTTCAATCCGGCAGTCATCGTCAATAATCATCATTATTTCCTGCAGCGAATTGAAAGAATTTCTCCAGTTTTCCTCCGCCTTCCTCAAAGCGAACTCAATCAGGGTTCGTTCTTCGATTTCTTCGGACAGCGAACTGCTGATGAGCATGTATTCCCTGAGAACGAAACCGAGAACCGTTACGTACACAGCTAATTGCAGGGTCAGCCAGAACCACCATATCACGCTCCATAAAGGAGCAAGGTAGGTTACTTCACTCGCCTGAAAGAGAAAGATTAAAATCGCTGTAAACAGAAAGAGTTCCTGCGCGCAGGATTTCCGGTAGAGGGCAAAGAGGCTTACGCCCGAAAACATGTAGAGCGCCAGCGGGATGCCATTCATTATCCAGGCAAGGCTGGTAAACTGGCCGTTCTGGACAAGAGGCGGCAGCCAGTGTGAAAATCCAAGAGTGCACCCGGTTATTGCAGCGGAAAGGATTACCGTTATAAACAGAAATAATCGGTATCTGGCGTTAATGTCGTTTAACAGGTTTTTCTGAAAACGGTCGAGTCGAACGAGAACGTAAAGGGAAAAGAACAGGCTGCCGCTGATTCCGGCCAGGGAATGGAGCCAGACAAAATCCGATGATTCGGGTGACACGATTGATTGCACCCCGTTAATCAGAGCCATCGAAAGCAGCCCGGCACTGACGAAAACAATACCGTTTTTATTCCGGTACCGGGCGATAATAAACACGGAAAGAAGCATCTGGGTAAACGCACCCAGTATGCCTATCGCGGTAAAAGGAATCTCAGCCACCCAGGAGATGTCCGACCAGAAAAACAGCATAATTGCCATTACACTCGCCGGTATGGTTAATAAAAGCAGCAGTAATACCGAATTCCAGTCTTTTACACTTGACATATTATTTGATTCATAGATTCTTGTCCCAATTGCACTAGACATACCTGCACCACATGAGTTACTGAACTTCTTTCCCATCCATGTCGTACCAAATCAGGAATCGAATCAGATTATGTTTCTTTTCATTGCTTCGGATACAGCCTGCGCTCTATCCGAAACATCCAGCCTGTTGAGAATCTGCCTGATTTCCCTCTTAACCGTTGATGTACTGATATACAGTTCGCTGCTTATTTCTTTACTGCTTAATCCGTCAGCTATCAGTTGAAGAATTGAGATTTGCCGTTTGGTCAGCAGGGAAGCTCTGCCATTCCGGCTTATCTGGGCAAACTCTACGACCAGTTCTCTGGTCAATGACGGGGCAATCGGGCAATAACCTTCATAAACCTGCCGAATCGCGGTCGTTATCTGGTCGGTTCCACTATCCTTTAACAGATAGCCTGAGGCACCGGCTTCGATAGCTTTTTTTACATAATCTTCCGCATACAGAGTGAGAATCAGTACCTGGATATTCGGTTGATTTTTCTTGATTTCATAGGTTGCGGAAATACCGTCGATTCCGGGCATCTTGAGGTCCATGACGATGACGTCGGGTGTCAGCAGAGCAGCCTTTTTTATTGCCTCTTCGCCATTTGCGGCTTCGCCTATAACCTGTATACCGTTCTCAATGGCCAGCATTCTGCGTAATCCTTCGCGGACAACCTGATGATCGTCAACCAGCAGCAAACGAATGTTCTGTGTATCATCGGAATCATCATGGTTATCTGAGATTATGCTGTAAATTTCTTTTAACGCTGTATTTTGCATCGTTATCAT
>CAZOGR010000080.1:0-1520 GCA_964579355.1 uncultured Dehalococcoidales bacterium
ACCTTCATCCCCAGCAGCATCCTGGCTTTCATCTTCAGCAGCCCCCAGGTTCCGAGTTTATTAGCCATTATGTGCATAAAGGTATCATCTTTACTCTTGAACGGCATGTTCGGGCTTTCTTTTTTCACCATTTTGCTGGCGCCGGTTTTACAGGTCACGACGCAGTTGCCGCAGCCGATACACCGTTCTTGGAGTACAACTGCTTTCCCATCCTTCATGACCCGGGCGTCCATCTCGCAGCGCTCGATACAAACACCGCATCCGACACAGGCGTTGGTATCCACGGTACAAAAATAGTTCGAGGTATAAAAGTCAGCCGGCCGGGGCGATTTCTTGGCTGCCGAAAGCGGGCCGCAACAGTCGCCGCAGCAACAGCAGATATTTTCCGGGCACACCGAATTCTCCGGCTGCAGGATAAATCCGGCATCGCGGGCCCTGTCGAGTACTTCGTAGACTTCTTCTTTGGTTATTTCCCGGCCGATTCCCATCTCGATGTACTGCCGGGCATGGTCCGGGCCTATCTGGATACAGGTCTCGCGAATATCCGAGTATTTGCAGGACTGATTCTGAAAATCCTTCATCTGTCGGCACACGCAGTTAGCAACTGAGAAAGGCCCCGGCTGTTTTTCGACCAGTGCCCGGACATCGTCGTAGACCCCGATAAGATTCATTTCCGGAAGCGGTACGCTCTTCTCGACCGGTACCGTCCTCAGCTGGGCAATCACCCGCTTCTTCGGTGCCTGCCCTTCTTTCGACTTCTCATTCATCCGGGCGAAAGTTTCTTCATGGTATTTGTCCAGGTCTTTGATGAAATCCGGCGTCAAACGATTTACCTGGAAATCAATCATACCTCCGGCGGACACGCCGACATTCTTGTAACGTCGTTCGCCGAAAGCCTGGCTGTGAACGACGATTGTCCCTTTCCGCACCATCTCATCGAGGCTTTTCTTCAATTCCTTTTCCGAGATAATCATCCCGCTTTTTTTCACCCGCTTGAGAATGGTTTTCACTGGTTCCCACTTGATGACGGAAAGCTGGATAGCCAGTTTCGCTTCTTCAGGAGAAAGCAGGTGTTTTAAAAGGGTAATATCAGCGCCCGTATCCGATGCCTGAAATCCTGCCGGACCGCTGTCCAGATGTAATTGCAATTCACGATAAATAGTATCGTCTTGACTCATCGATTGTCCCTCACGTTTTATATTTTTGTAATTACAGCTCTTTCGGCGACAGTTTTATACTCAGACTGCCTTAGAAATCCGGTGACGTATCAAATCTTAGTCTCGTGAACCGCTAAATGTCAATCGACCAGAAAGCTGTTTTACCCGGATATGGTCTGTGTCGATTGACATCTCAGACTCGAAATGAAAAAATGACAGAGACAAACAACTAATCTGACAGGAAGGGTTTCCGGATAACGATATGAATATACTTATTTCAGGCTCTCTCGCTTACGATAGAATAATGGATTTTCCGGGGAATTTCTCGGACCACATACTTCCCGAAAAGATACATGTCCTCAA
>CAZOGR010000080.1:1620-3189 GCA_964579355.1 uncultured Dehalococcoidales bacterium
GCGGCTCGTATATCCTGATTTCGAACGACTATGAGCTTGAAATGATAATAGCGAAGACCGGCACAGATAAAGAAAAACTGTTAAACCATACCGGTTGTATCATCACCACTCTTGGCGAACACGGTTCCTGTGTCTATGCATCCGGCTCGGTTACCACTATCCCTCCGGCGAAAATAAAGAAAGCTGTCGACCCTACCGGTGCCGGCGACGCTTACCGTTCCGGCCTTCTCAAGGGTTTATCGATGGGTTTAAATTTTGTGCAAAGCGCCGTGATGGGGAGTGTCTCGGCTTCCTACGCGGTCGAATGCCTGGGGACACAGGAACACCGCTATACTTTCGAGCAGTTCGCCGCCCGTTTGAAGGATAACTTCGAAATCATCCTGTAGAAGGGAAACGACTGCCTGACTTACTCGTTTTCGAGAGTGCATCCTTTTCCGCATACCGGTGTCAGGCCCCGCTCGGCAATTTTCAGTAACCTTTCATTACCCTTCACCGACAGCCCGTAGGTACCGATTTCCCGGGAAAGGGTGTCTTTATCACCATAACCGGCAGCATAACCGTTCAGGCGTGCTGCAATCGTTGAATCGACGAAGTCCTGGAAAGAGCCATAGTTACCCTTGACCTCTTTGCCGAGAAGATTATCACGCTGGAGATAAAATTTCTGGTGATAGTCTTCGGCTTGATAGAAGATTGAAAACGGAACTATTTCAGTGAGAACCGTACTACCGTCTTTCTTAAGCTGCTGCTTGTAGGAAGCAATTGCCGTTTCTTCCTGCTCTTTATCATGAGTAAAAATAATCGAATAATACTGCCGTGAATAGAGAGAAATTACCGCTTCGTTGAAGTCCCAGAAACCATCGAGCAGCGTCTGATAGGAAACAATCTCGGGGTCAAATTCCACCTGTATCGTTTCGCTGTGGCTACCAATGTTCAGGTAAGAAGGATTGATTTCGTTTCCTCCGGAATAACCAACTCTCGTCCTGATAACACCTTCGATACTCCCGAAACGGGCGTCAGGTCCCCAGAATCAGCCCATCGAGAAAGTTGCCGTAGCTATTTTCTTTTGATTCGCACGATTAATTTCCTTATTCGAATACGAGTTCCTCACTGTTTTTTCTCCCTCTGTTTCTGGAGATTGGAAGCAACCGGATAGCCCGATTACGGCAGCAAGGAAGATAATCGCTATAAGTACCGGCAGATATTTCCAGATGGCGGATTTTTCAGCACACACAATTATTGTATAATCAGGAATCGTTTCTGTATGTGACATTTATCCTGAATTCAGAGAAATTGATAGAGGTGCAGCATGAAGTACGCGGTTATTTATGATTCCGTTCATGGAAACACGGAAAAGATTGCCGAAGCTATCGCCAAAGGTCTTGGCAAAGAAGGAGTTATCCTCCGGGCGGGTGAGGCGAACCCTTCCGACCTCAAATCAGTTGACCTGCTTGTCATCGGCTCTCCAACCTACGGAGGCAGGCCGACACCGGACATGCTGGCATTCCTCAGGGGAATTGACCGGAATTTACTCACCGGTATAAACATCGCCGGGTTCGATACCCGTATCCC
>CAZOGR010000080.1:3289-6590 GCA_964579355.1 uncultured Dehalococcoidales bacterium
GCAATAATCCAGAAGACAATATTCAATGGTATGCCGGCACGGGCAAAATCGGTAAACTTATATCCGCCCGCCGAAAAAACCATGGTATTCGTCTGGTAGCCTATCGGTGTCGCAAAGCTGGTCGAAGCGGCGAAGGTAATAGCAACAAGAAATGGTTGAGGATTCACATTCATGACGGCGGCTATACTTAGCGCAATAGGAGCTAGAATAGCTGCCACGGCGTTATTTGACATACCTTCAGTCAACAGGGCCACTACCAGGTACAATACAGCCAGAACGGCTATCGGTCCGAACCCGATAATCGGCTGGAGAACACCACCTGTCAATGCCTGAATCACCCCGTTGTTTTCCATGGCAATACCCAGAGGTATTATCCCGCCAAGCAGAAAAATAATCTTCCAGTCAATTGAGCCGTAGGCTTCCTCAAGCGAAATACACCGGGCTATTACCATAGCCGCCGCTCCGACTAATGCCGCTGTCATTATCGGCACGAGTCCGGTAACCGTCAGTATGATAATTGCTCCCATGATGAAAAGGGCAATGGCGGTTTTTCCTTTACGAAAATTCAAATCGGGTAATTCACTGGTAACAATCACATAATCGGATTCCATCATTCTTTTAATGTCATCTTCATGCCCCTGTATCAGCAACGTATCACCACTTTCCAGTTGTATATCGCCAATTCGCTCGCTGAAGGTAGCGCCACGCCTCTGTATCGCCAGTACCGGATGTTCGTAGCGCCGGAAAAAATTAGCTTTGTAGATACTCTGTCCAATCAGATGCGATGTCGGCGGGATTAACACCTCCACCAGTCGGATATCTTCTGCGTTATTCTCCTTCCCGCTCTTTGAGTTCAATATCATTTCTAAACCGGTAGAAGCTTCCATACCGATAATGACATCCAGATTACCTTTCAATAACAGTAAATCTCCGGGACGAATCTTGGTACGCTTCGGACGACTGACTCCTTTTCCTTCACGAAGCAGATTGACCAGTTCAACTCCGGTATCCCGTTCGACCTTGTTTACCTTCCAGGTATTGCCAATAAGCGGTGATTCGCCAAGAACCATCATTTCTGCCTGATAATCCGCCAGGCGATACTTATCCATATGACTGCCTGCCCCCTTGCGTTTAGGCAGCAGCCATTTTCCGAAAAGTACGAGGTAGAGTAAACCGACAGCCACCATGATGCTACCGAGAGGAACAAACTCAAAAAAAGTGAAGGATTCCATACCCCGACTGACGCCGATACCGTTAACCAGCATATTCGTCGATGACCCTATTAACGTGCAGACACCGCCGAACTGACTGGCATAGGAAAGGGGGATGAGTACTCTTGAAGACGAAATTTTACGCTTGGCGGCTAGACTGATAACTACCGGTATAAAAATCGCTACGATAGCCGTATTGACAAGAAAAGCCGAGATAAATGCCGTAATCACACAAAGCACAAATACCAGCCGAGGTTCTCCTTTTCCCGCAAGAATATCGATGCCCTGAGCGACTTTCTGGACGATGCCGGTTTTTACCAGTCCGGCTCCGACAACAAACATCGCCCCGATGGTTACCGTTGCCGGATTGCCGAACCCGGAAAGCCCTTCTTCCGGCGTCACCAGCCCGAAAACCATCAGCAATCCAAGGACGCATATCGCCACCAGATCAACCCTCAATCTGTTCGAAATAAACAGACCGAAAGCGACCAGTAGAATAACCACAGTCAGTATCAGATTCAGATTATCCAAGCTTGAAAAATCAGCCCTTCATGGTGAAGTAACAAATTACTTTCTCTTCTTTTGTCCCGGTCTGACTATCAGTACCGGTATGTCAGAGTTCCGAATGATATCATCGGTCACACTTCCCAGTATTGCTCTCCTCAGCCAGCCTTTACCGCGGGTGTTCATCACTATTAAATCAACTTTTTCTTTCCGGCTGCATGTTTTGATGGATTCCGCCGGGTCGCCGACCATGACGGAGTAAGAAGCTTCAACGCCCTTTAAGATGGCTTTTCTAACATTAGCCCTGAGGTAATTCCGAACAGCGGTCATCGTTTTTTTATCGCGTTGTTCCGCTTCTTTCAGATAATCTTTCTTAATCAGTGGACCACCGGTATTCGGTGTTTTCCAGGCGATATCAAGCATGGAGAAAGTCACAACGCGTAAAATACGGATTGCCGCGCCGTATTTTGAAGCGACATCGATTGCCCAGGTTAAAGCTTTTGCAGATTGCCTCGAACCATCCATCGGTACCAGTATTTTCTCAATCACGGTTTTTCTCCTTTAACGTTTGAGCTTTCATGATTGATTGTAATAGTATCAGGCCGGCGAAAGATGGTCAATGACAAAGGATTGTGCATGTTTGTGAGCATTGACAATATACATCATACAGTCTTACACTGGCTCAATACTATCACACAAGGAGAAAGCAGTATGTCCGTAACGTATAAGTGTCTCAATCCTGCCGGTACCCAGATGCCGGTAAAACAGTATCCTCTGGCACCCCGCCTCGATACCCTCAACGGTAAAACCGTTCATCTCAGCATTACCGGCGAACCGGATATCACTATCCCCCTCGAGAAAAAACTGAAAGCCGAATATCCTCAGGTTAACTGGACGGTAAAAAAGACCTACGGTATCATTCCGGTCGAACTATCAGAAGAAGAAATGAAGACTACCGATGCCGTCATTCTCGGTGTCTGCTGGTGACATGGCGCCGTTAACAGGCAGTTGCCTTACTTAGCAAAACTCGAAAAAGCCGGCATCCCGACCGTGTTCATCATTCTCGACGAGGAAATCCGAAAAGTAAAGCACGATGCCGTTCTCTTCGGTATCCCCGCAGAAAGATACGTTACCGGCGACCGGTTGCGACCCGGCCCGGAAGATGTGGAGAACATGTACCGCTCCGTCATGGACGCGTTGGTACGCCCGCTGACTGAAGACGAAAGGAAAACCGGCATCTACAGTCCCCGCGAAGCCAGAATCCTCTTCGAAGGCACTCTCGAAGAAGCCGAAGAATTCTACAACCAGGTAGAGTACCTGCCCGGTATTCTGAACGCGCCTTTCTCTAAATATACCGACGGTTTGCCGGTCGTTATACCGACCGAACAGCGAGTTGAAGCGATGCTGAAGGGTACCAGTCACCGCCCGGATGAGATAATCGCCTATCAGAGAGATTGGCATGCCATGTCAGGTATGCATTCGCTGGCCGGCCTCGACATCAAAAAAGGCGAACCGGTTTCCTTCCTTCCAATGGGCAAGGTAGCCACCGTCGAACAGGTCGCCGTCAACGCTGTCATGGCAGGCTG
>CAZOGR010000081.1:0-3590 GCA_964579355.1 uncultured Dehalococcoidales bacterium
TATCTGAGATTATGCTGTAAATTTCTTTTAACGCTGTATTTTGCATCGTTATCATCACTCAATATGTCAGTACAATCTCATTTTCCCACAGGGCTTATGTATACGTAAGGTCTAAAGAGTCAAGAAAAACGACCCTCGAAAGATAATGTAGGTAGCCGTTTAAGGGCAATTTTCCCGAATCGGCAGGATACGCACAGCCCGGAAATTGAACCGAAATTGAGCCGGATGAGCTTTTTTCTGCATTAAAAAACAGAGGCGTGCATTCTGCTTAATACCCATGCACACCTCTGAACGTACCCGCCGAAGCGCGGAAGAGTCTAGATGAGTTGCCGCTTTATTGCCTGGGAAACGGCATGAGACCGGTCGCTGACACCAAGCTTATCGAAGATATGCCTGATTTCCCTTTTGACGGTTGAGGCGCTGATAAATAGCTGTTCGCCGATTTCTTTACTGCTGATTCCTTCTGAAATGAGGCGTAAAATATCAATTTGTCTTTTTGTCAGGAGGAAAGACCGGTTACTTTTACTGATTTTGGCGAATTCCATAACGAGGTCGCGGGTAATAGACAGGGCGATTGGGCTTAACCCCTGATACACCTGGTGAATGGCCGTCGTAATCTGCTCGGTATCGCTATCCTTGAGAAGATACCCGGAAGCTCCGGCTTCGATTGCCTGCTTGATATAGTCTTCCGCATACAGAGTCAGTACCAGGATATTGACATTCGGCAGACGTTTTTTAATTTCCCGCGTTGCTGAGATACCGTCCATGCCGGGCATTTTCAGGTCCATCACAATGACATCCGGTACCAGTGCGACTGCCTTGGCAATCGCATCTTCTCCGCTGTTAGCTTCGCCGATGACATCGATGCCTTCATCCATCTGGACAATCCTTCGAAGGCCTTCCCGAACTACCTGATGGTCATCAACCAGCATTACTTTAATTTTTGTTTTTTCTTCCATTGATTATGTCCTCGCTATAGTAACTATTTCCGGCGGAAGAAGAGAGAAGGAAAATTCTATCGATGTACCCTTTCCCGGCACGCTCTTTATTTCCAGGTTTCCGTTGAGGAAATCGGCTCTTTCTTTCATACCCAGCAAACCAATGTGTTCGAGTGAGATTCGGCTTTCCATTGACTTGCTGACATCGAAGCCGACGCCGTTATCCGTAACGCATAACGTAATCGTATCTTCGAAAAGTTGAATCTCTATATCGACACATGTTGCCTGGGCGTGTTTCCTGATATTGTTAATTGATTCCTGTATCAGCCAGTAGAAGGTTTTCTGTTGAGCTCCGGTCAGATCCGGGAATTTTTCAGGAATATTGACCCGGCATTTTATTCCTTCTTCGGCAAGTTTTTCGGCTAATCTGACAATGACACCTGAAAGTCCCAGCTCCTCGAGAGGCGGCAATGGAAGGTTCGAAATAGCCCTGCGTAATTCCGTAACGCTTTTCTGCAAGACACCGCGGATGTTTTCGATGGTGTTTTTCAAGCCGGTAAAATCGGATTCCGATATCATGCGGTTGCACAGTTTAATGTCATACGAGGCGCCGACCAGCCACTGAGCGACGCCGTCGTGAATTTCCACGGCAACCCGCTTTCGTTCGTTTTCCTGAGCGAACGAGATATGGTCCAGCAACCGGTCGGCATGCAGGTGTTCCTTGAAATAGTCGAGATATACTCTAGTGTTATCGATTGCCATGCTCGCCCACCAGGCGAGAATAGAGGTGAAACTCAGGTCCGAATCTGTGAACCTGTTTTGCCCGGCGAGTTTAATTTCGGTAATGCATCCGATGGTTTTCGATTTCACAACCAGGGGAACACGGATTATGCCCGAGATACCTGATGTTTTCATCAGCAGGGCCAGTTCTTCATCGATACAATCGTCTTCACAGATAGCGATGGGTTCCGGAGTGCTTTCTAGCCTCGAGAGGAAACTGTCCCATAAACCGGAATATTTTCCCTGTTCGGATTTCACAGGAAGTACGCCGGTATCCTCATGAATCACAATCGACACATAATCGGAGGCTGTCCCTTGTGCTGCTATCCGGGTAATGTTTTCAAGAAACGTACCGATACCGGACTCAACTGCGAAATCGTATCGGGCAGCGTCAAAACTGGTAAGCACCTCTTTTCGAATGATTTCCTTGAGAGCCCGGGATTTATCGATAGCCTGCTTGACGGTCTTCTGGAATTTCAGATTACTGCAGGGATGACACAGGTAGTATCTCATGCCGCCGCCACTCGTTTCGATGATATCGCCGGCAATCTTCTTATCGGCAATGATGAGAACGGCTGCCTGCGGAGGAAACTGAGAGAGCGACATGTTGAGTAATTCCGGGCTGTCGGTGGTCAAAACGATAAGGTCGAATGGTTCTTTGTTGGAAAGCTGTACTGCTTCATGAAAATTCGAAGCGATTGTGACGGCATATCGGTCTTTAAGAAGTAAGCGACTTTTCGTATATTGAACCGCCGGGTCTGCCTCTATCAATAATACCTTCGAGGATTGCATGATATCAGTACTACCTTGGAGTAAAGGGATATCCGGTTCATCCAGATAGCCTTCGCGCCGTGTATTTTCATGAGCTGTTAACAAAATCTTACTGCACAATATAGCATCACCTGCAAGCATAGTCAATGAAATTCAACTATTATGCTGATTTATTTTCATTTCGTGAAAGATTATTCATGACTGTTATCTGAGTGCGCTCCGTTCCCCTTTTTCCCCAGAACACTGTTGACACTGGCCAGTATCTTGTTGCTGGTTGCCGGTTTCGATAAGAAAGTGTCAGCTTCGTTTTTTAATTCTTTTAGTTTTTTGATGTCTGATTCGACCTTGGCGGTAAAGTAAATGATTTTCGTTTCAGGGGATATCCTCCGGATAACCTGGCAAACTTCCCGCCCGTTCATGCCGGGCATCATCAAATCAAGCAAAACCACATGAGGTTTTTCTTTCTCCGCAATTACGATTGCATTTTCGCCATTTGCAGCTACGTTAACGGTATAGCCTTCTTTTTCCAGTATCCTTCTTAAAATCGAACACATATTTGTTTCGTCATCGACAACAAGGATAGAATATTGGTTATTCATTCAACTAGCTCCGTTCCTTTGATACTGCAGATATTCACGCACCGTTATTCTTCTTTTTTGGTTTTATGACAAGAGGAAGTTCGATAACTATCGTTGCTCCTCCGGATTTGTTGTTTTCTGCATGTATCAGGCCGTTATGCGAAGTGACGACGCTATAGCAGGTGCTTAAGCCCAGTCCTGTCCCTTCTCCGACATTTTTCGTGGTGAAGAAGGGATGGAATATGTTGTCCAGGTTTTCCTCAGGAATGCCGCTGCCGTTATCGGATATCTCTATTCGTGCCCATTCATTGTCAGCCCGGGCTTGTATCGTGATATTTCCGTCGATCCGGTTCTTTAATGCTTCTTCGGCATTGATGATAATGTTGATGAAGACCTGAATCAACTGAGAGTAATCGCCTCTGATATAAAGCGGTTCCTGGGGAAGTATAATTGACTGGCTGATGTTCAGGATGTTATGCCGGTACTGCCGCATATCCGCGACTTTTTTCACTATCCGGTTCAG
>CAZOGR010000081.1:3690-6523 GCA_964579355.1 uncultured Dehalococcoidales bacterium
GTTGCTTCCCATTCCCTGGCAGCTTCTTCAATCTGCTCTTCCATCTTTTTTCTCTCGGTAATATCGCGATTCACCGAAGTAATACCGACAATATTGCCGTTAATATCAACCATCGGAGATATTTTTGCGTTAAACCAGTATGTTTTTCCTCGAGTTTCGAAAGAATAATCGAATTGCTGAGTCTGATTGGTGCTGATAACGTTACTGATAGCTGTCTCCAGTTCTCCTGCAACGTATGCCGAAAGAACATCGTGATAATTTTGACCGACGTAATTCCTTTTTGAGGAAGAAAACAATTCGGAGGTTACCGGATAGTAAGCTCCGGTAAAATTTCCTTCGAGGTCATACGTAAAAACGATATCGTCGAGCGAGTTGATGAGAGAGCGGATTTTACCTTCGGACTCAATCAGGTCTTTCTGCATCTGAATCCGGTCCGAAATCTCGCGGGAGGTTACCATGATGCGGGATATCTGGCCGTTGCTGTCACGTATCGGCGATACCCGTGCATCATACCATCGTTCTATACCTTGGATTGGCATCGAGTAATCGAATTGCTGAGGTCCTCCGGTTGCTTTGGCTGCTTCGAAAGCCTTATCCATTTTTTCGATTACATCTGCCGGCAGGTAATCTTTATACAAAATACCGATGAAAGGTTTGGGTCCCGGCCCGAACTCCGAATAGTCTTTAAGTTTGAAGTATGGTTCGAATCTGCCTTCTAAATCATAGGTGAAAACAAAATCATCAAGAGAATCAACGAGCGAACGCATTGTCTCTTCAGAATCGGTAAGGGCTTTTTCCGCTTCTTTTCGTTCCGATATGTCACGGGATATAACTACGATGGATACTATGTTATTCCGGCTGTCTCGAATGGGTGATACCCGTGCGTCATACCATTTATCCTTTCCTCCGATAGGTACAGAGTAATCGAACTGCTGATTGTGTCCGGTTTCGAGAATCGTTTTGAAAGCACGATCCATTTTTGCAGTAACGTCAGCATCGAGAACCTCGGAATATTTTTTTCCGACAATCTCCGGCCACTGTTCTGCGATGTACCTGGTAATGTTCTCCGGAGCCCGGTAAAAGTTACCGAACCTGCCTTCGGTATCGTACGTGAATACAATATCATCCATCGATTGAACTAATGAACGCAGGTATTCTTCGGAATGCTTCAGTTCGTTTTCAATGCGTTTACGCTCGGAAATATCCGAGAAAATGGTTACCCATCCGAGGTGGTTTCCGTTAACGATAATCGATTCGGTATGTACATCAAGCCAGTATTCTTTTCCGTCTTTCGAACGTGTTCGTTGTTCGCCTTTGATGAATCCCTGGGCTAACAGGTTCTCGATGCGTTCTACGTTTTGCTGAGGGTAGTCTTCCAGGGGTTCGAGAATTTCCCAGATATACTTGCCGATTGCCTCCGATTCCTTAATGCTGAACAGTTGCTCGCAGATGATATTCCATCTGGTTATCATAAAGTCGGTATTAGTCGCGTACACACCTTCATGGATTGCCCTGAGCGTTACCTTCGAATAATCATGTTCCTCGGCATCTTTTTTCTGCTGGGTGATATCGGTAATGTTACCGACAACCGCCTGTCTGCCTTTGAAGTATATCGGGGTAACCGATTCGAGTACCCAGTGGATTTCTCCCCGGCTGTTGATGAACCTGAATTCGTAAGGGGAGGAGTTTTCGTCATCCAGCATTTTTCGGGCTGACTGGTGAACGAATTGCCGGTCATCGGGATGAATGAACCGCTCAGGATCGATGTTTCTTAACTCTTCTTCTGTGTAACCGGTGAGTTTCTGGAACTTGAGATTCGTGTAACGCAGCTTGTTATCCTGAAGGATGTAGACGCTGGCTGGAGAATTGTCAGCCAGAACCCTGTGCAGTTCTTCCGATTCCTGGGTCGCGGTGATATCGTAATACGTATATTGGGTGCGGATTTCACTCTCCCAGATAACACTCCGTCGGAATACCATGAGGTGTTTGATACTGGAATCTTTTGTTTGTATGCTGATTTTAAAAGCATGCCTGAACGACTGGCGGTCGTCTTTTTCCGGTAATTCAAGTTTGTTTGTTGCATATGAATCAGAAGTCAATAAGAGTGAGGGGAGAATAGTTCGGATTTCCTCCTGATTCTGAGAACCGGTAATTTCCAGAATTGATTTATTCAGGTATACCAACCGATGGTCGTCATCGATGACGATGATGCCGAAGGGAGAATCATCGAGCAACTTTCTTAAATTACCTTCTGCCAGTATGGCATCCTCATGAGTCAGTCTTCGCTCGGATATTTCGTTGACGAAAAAGACAGTGCCGACAATGTCCTGTTCGTTATCTTTCAAGTGAACAGGGGTCAATTCCACAGGAAGGGTCGCGCCATCGGCATCAATGAGCGAGCACTCAATGGTGGTACCTTCATCGGCCAGCTTCAGATACTCGAGTTCGCGTACCATACGAGGTCGGTCGCAGGAAACAACGAAATCGATAGCTTCCTTGCCGGCTATGTCACCCTTACTCTGATAATTAAGTTTTCTGAGGAGCCTTTCATTGATATCGATTATCAATCCGCTTAAATTCGTAACAATAATCCCATCGATAATGGAATCGAACACCATTTTCATCTCTTTTACCGAGAGAAAATCGGTATTGTCGGGAATCTTTTGATACTCTGTTATTGTATGTACCCCGGCCAGTTCGAAGTTGTTGCTTCTATGCTTTTCGTTCATCTTCTTCGTCTTTTTCTCTTTTTTGACGGAGATTATCTTTTTTCAGGGATATGTTTCAATTATAACAGTTTATGCTTTGGTTTTGGTGCCGGTAAGTTTCAGAA
>CAZOGR010000082.1:0-6487 GCA_964579355.1 uncultured Dehalococcoidales bacterium
CGTTTTCCGACCCGGCAATCGAAACCCAGCAGTACAATCCGGCCCGGGAAGTCGCCAGGGTGCTGAACGGCTACTGGCCGAAAAACCCAGTCAATCCGAATGTAAAACCGAAAAAAGAGCTGAAAAAAGCATAAATCGGACCGAATGATTAACATAAAAGAGAAGGCGGATTTTCCGCCTTCTCTTTCGTTTCGAAAGCTAAGGAACCTATGAATAACATCACATACCATCGAACAGCCCCCTCACCCTGACCCTCTCCCCACTGCGGGAGAGGGAACTATTTCAGAGATTCCCTAAGTGAGGACAGTCAGGACGGAAGCTGATTACCCCTCATCGAAATCATGATTCGGAATAAGCCCCCACTTCGAGGGCGGCCAGACGGAAAGCCAGGCTTTACCGACGATTTCCTCTTCCTTCAGCGTCCAGCCGTTACGGGAATCGGCGCTGTCGGGACGATTATCGCCCATTACGAAATACTCTCCCTCGGGGATTGTTGTGGCCGGAATCGACCGAGTTGAATGGTTCGTGACATAGGGTTCATCGAGTTCGAAAAACGAGCCGTCATCCCGGTAAATGAACACGCTCCCTTCCCGGATAGCTATCGTTTCACCGGGGAGGCCGATAATCCGCTTGATAAAGTCGTCGGAATCTACCAGATTCGGCGGATGAAACACGATGATATCACCCCGTTCCGGTTCATGGAGGTTATAGACTATCTTGTTGACCATGAGCTGCTGGCCGTTGCTGAGGGTGGTATCCATGCTGTGGCCGTCGACGATGAATTTTTGAACGACTGCCTGCAGTATCAGGACGAATATTCCGGCAACGACAAGAATTGTTACGACATCGCGTAACAGGCTTTTCCACTGGTTTGGCTGAATTATTTCTTCGGGTTTTTCCATGAAACTCATTATACGTCAATAGTGGGGCGACTGCCAGCGGGCATGGAGTTTGAGTGAAGCGTAACAGTTGGATTTTACCTTAGCGTAATGCTAGAATGGCCTTACTATGGATTACATGAAGCAGGCATTATCGATGGCGAAACTTGCCCTGGGGCAGGTCAGCCCGAACCCGGCCGTCGGAGCGGTCATTGTCAAGCACGGAGAGATAATCGGGCAGGGGCACACCCAGCCGCCCGGCTCGGACCACGCCGAAATCGTTGCCCTGAAGCAGGCGGGGATAAACGCCCGGGGCGCAGAAATGTACGTGACACTCGAACCGTGCAGCCATTACGGGAGGACTCCTCCCTGTACCGAGGCGATTATCAGGAGTGGTGTAGCCTGCGTGCACATGGCGATTATCGACCCGAATCCGCTCGTTGCCGGGAGAGGTGAAACCCAGCTTGAGAGAGCGGGTATCCGGACGATTGTCGGCGAACATGCCGAGGAAGCCCGGCAATTAATGGAGGCTTACATCAGGCACATCACCACCGGCATGCCGTTCGTGACCGTCAAGTTCGCCGCCAGCATCGACGGGAGAATCGCCACAAAAACCGGTGATTCCCGATGGATAAGCGGCGAGGATTCGCGGAAATACGTTCATTATCTGAGGTATATCTCGGATGCGATAATGGCCGGCGCCAGGACCGTTACCGAGGATGACCCGAGGCTGACCTGTCGTTATGCGGGAATCGGCGGCGAAGCGAAAAAGCAGCCGATACGGGTTATCGTTGACCGGCAGGGAACAACCTCCGCGACCGCCAGGGTATATAATGAGGCCGGAGAGGCGATACTGGTGACCGACGCAAACCTTGACGAGGAAAAGAAAAAGGCATTTGCTGCAGCCGGCGTCGAGGTGCTGGAACTACCTTCCCGCAACGGCGTTTTGAATCTGAAAAAGCTGCTGAAAAAGCTTGGCGACCGGGGTATTACGAGCGTTCTGGTCGAGGGTGGGGGAGTTCTTATCGGGACGCTTTTCGACCAGGGGCTGGTAGACAAGGTTATCGCTTTTATCGCCCCGATGATTGTCGGGGGGAAAGATGCAATACCGGCGGTCGCCGGTGAGGGTGTCGAAAAGATGGTAGATGCCGTCCGGCTGGAACGGGTTTCGGTCGAGCGGTTCGGCGATGATGTCATGATGAGCGGGTATATCAATCGTATCTGAAAAATAGCAGCCTCACCGGTACTGTGACGGTGTTTTCTTTTCAAGTATAATGGATTATACCTGTTCGTTTCGGTACCGGGGGAGACAGAATGTTTACCGGAATTGTTGAGGAAGTCGGAACGGTCGTTTCAGCCCGCGGGGGCAAGCTGACCGTCGCCGCGAATACGGTACTCGACGGCTTGAAGCTCGGGGACAGCGTGGCTGTAAACGGGGTATGCCTGACAGCGACCGTAATAAGCAACGGCTCATTCTCGGTGGATGTCATGCCGGAAACCGAAGCGCGTTCAAATATCGATATTCTCAAGTCGGGCGACCGGGTCAATCTCGAACGGGCAATGGTACTCGGCGGCCGGATGGGGGGACATATCGTCCAGGGGCATATCGATTCGACCGGGAAGATTCTTTCCATGCGTCAGCAGGGGAAAGCGATGCTGGTACGGGTTGAAGCTCCTCATTCCGTGATGCGGTATGTCGTCGAAAAGGGATTTATCGGCATGGACGGCATGAGCTTGACGGTGGTCGAAAGGGATTCAGCTTCATTCACGGTATCGATAGTCGGCTTTACCCGGGAAAACACAACACTTAGCACCAGGAAGCCCGGCGATTTGGTGAACCTTGAGGTTGACATAATGGCAAAATATGTGGAACAATTAGCTCAGGCAGGAAAGACGGGGATTACGACGGAATTCCTGACGGAAAACGGTTTCATGACCGGATGACGGAGCAAGGGGATAATATGGCACTGGCAAAAATAGAAGAAGCGATTGAAGACATAAAAGCCGGGAAATTTGTTATCGTTGTCGATGACGAAGACCGGGAAAATGAAGGCGATTTCGTGATGGCGGCCGAGAAAGTAACGCCGGAAGCGATTAACTTCATGGCGGTTCATGGCAGAGGGCTGATATGCGCTCCGCTGACCGGCGAACGGCTTGAAAAGTTGAGGATTCCGATGATGACGAACAATAACACGTCGTTTCTCGGTACCGCCTTTACCGTTTCCGTCGAGGCTCGGAAAGGAACGACAACCGGTATTTCCGCAGGTGACCGGGCAACGACGGTCCGGGCTCTGGTAGACTCGAACGCCGGACCGGATGATTTCGTTGCGCCGGGGCATATGTTTCCGCTTCGGGCGAAGGATGGCGGCGTTCTCGAGAGAGCCGGTCAGACCGAAGCGACGGTTGATTTAGCAAGGCTGGCCGGGCTTTATCCCGGCGGCGTCTGCTGCGAGATTATGAATGAAGACGGGACAATGGCCCGGATGCCCGAACTTGAAAAACTTGCCGAAAAGTTCGGGATTAAAATAGTCAGCGTCGCCGACCTGATTGCTTACCGCCGCCGTCATGAGAAACTGGTGCACCGGGTGACAGAAACGAAACTCCCCACGAAATGGGGTGAATTCAAGGCGATTGCCTACGCCAGCGATGTCAAATCCGGCGAACATGTCGCCCTGGTCATGGGTGATGTCACAACCATCGAGCCTGTCCTGGTGCGGGTTCACAGCGAATGTTTGACCGGTGATACGCTTGGCAGCCTGCGCTGCGATTGCGGCGAACAGCTTGCCCTGGCGATGCAGAAGATTGCTCAGGAAGGCCGGGGAGTGATGCTGTACATGAGGCAGGAGGGCAGAGGCATCGGGTTCCACAACAAGCTGAAAGCCTACGCCCTCCAGGACAAGGGAATGGATACGGTGGATGCCAATATCGAACTGGGGTTCGGGGTTGACCTCCGTGATTACGGGGAAGGCGCCCAGATACTGGCTGACCTCGGTCTCAACGAAATCAGGCTCCTGACGAATAATCCGAAAAAGATAATCGGCCTGGAAAGTTACGGGCTGAAAGTGGTGGAATCCGTGCCGATTGTCATCAGACCGAATCCTTACAACACAAATTACCTGGAAACCAAGAAAAATCGCATGGGGCATCTTCTTGAGCTTCCCGATATCGAAGAATAACGTAGTCAGGTTAGACTCTTTTCGAGGAGGAAAAGATGGGTAAACTTTACGAAGGTTCACTGATTGGTAAAGGATTGAAGTTCGGGATTGTCGTTTCCCGTTTCAACGAGTTTATCACCAATAAGCTGTTTACGGGTGCTCTCGATGCTCTCCAGCGTCATGACGTTGCTGATGCTGATATCGAAACCGCCTGGGTACCGGGAGCATTCGAGATACCGGTTATTGCCAGGAAAATGGCGATGTCCGGCAAGTACGATGCAGTTATTTGCCTGGGAGCGGTCGTCCGGGGAGCGACACCTCATTTCGAGTATGTGGCCTCGGAAGTCTCCAAGGGCGTAGCAAAAATCAGTCTCGATACCGGTATCCCGGTTCTGTTCGGCGTCATTACCGCGGATAACCTCGAACAGGCGATAGAACGGGCGGGAACGAAATCCGGTAACAAAGGCTTCGACGCGGCGGTGAATGCCATTGAGATGGCTAACCTGATGAAAAACATGGGATAGGCCGGTTGTCCTCCGGGTTTTTGACATAGGGTCGGACAGTACCTATAATAGTGAGACTGATTAATACCCGAAGGGAATTGTTTTTTGGACGAGTATGATGGTGCCGAACAGGCAAGGGAAATAGAGCGTCTGAAGCAGCAGCTCGATATGCTGGACAATCGCCTCGACAATATCGATTCTGTGGTGACGGCCGTTGCCGAAAGAATCATGAGTCAACTGGTGACGCTCGAGATAACCTGCCCGCATTGCGGCAAGGAAATCGAGATATCAATCGTCGGAAATCAGCGGCTCCGTCGGTAAATCCGTACTGAAACTATCCGGCCACCCCGGCCTGGCGGAAAGCAGGCCTGTAACGGGTGGCCGTTTTATATCCGGAGTATCCGGAGGGAGAGGAAAATCCTTGGTCATTGCTTCGATATTAATCGCCTATTTCGCAGTGATGATACTGCTGGGGCTCTACAGCCGGAAAAAGGCGAAGGAAGCCGATGATTTTTACGTAGCCGGCCGGAAAGGTTCGACGTTTTTCATTACCGGTTCGCTGCTGGCAACGATAATCGGCGGTTCGGCGGTAATGGTGAGTACCCGGCTGGGATTCACCCAGGGGCTGACCGGCCTGTGGTGGCTGCTGGCGGGAAGCATCGGGCTGGTCGTTCTCGGCGTCTTCCTTGCTGCGAAGGTGAGAAACTACGGTCTGTACACGCTTCCTGAACTGGTTGAGAGGCAGTATAACGGACGGACAGCCCTGGTCGCGTCGGTTCTTGTAGTTATCGCGTGGACGGGGGTTATCGGCGCTCAAATCATCGCTGCGGGCAGTATTATGGATGCCCTGGGAATCGGCAATACTCAAATGTGGATGGTTATTTTCTCGGCGGTCTTCGTTATCTATACGATACTCGGCGGGCAGCAGGCGATTATCCGGACCGACAGCCTCCAGACACTGATTATTTTTATCGGCATCATCATCACGGCGGTAGCGGTAGCAAGCAGACTCAGCGAGGCGGGAGGTATAAGCGGCGTGTTCTCTTCGGAGCAGCTCAGTTTTCCTCTCAGTCCGCAATTCGGAGGCTATGACCTGTTGAAATACCTGCTGGTGGTCGGGCTGACCTACGTCGTCGGGCCTGATATGTATTCGCGGATGTTTTCGGCGAAGGATTCGGCTACTGCCCGGAAATCTTCTTTCTGGACGGCGGGACTGATTGTGCCGGTTGCCTTGGCGCTGGTATTTATCGGTATGGGTGCTTCGGTACTGTATCCGGATATCGAGGCGGGGCAGGCGTTTCCGGTGGTGATTAACGGGATTCTGCCGCCGCTGGCAGGAGGCATCGTCCTGGCAGCGCTGCTGTGCGCTTTCATGTCCTCGGCTGATACAACGCTGATGACCGCCGGTACCATTCTTTCGATTGATATCATTGCCAGGTTCAAACCGGCATTTGATAATAAGAAACGGCTGGCAGTCACACGGTGGGGTATCGTCATCATCGGGGCGGTTTCTCTGCTGCTGGCGCTGTACCTGCGGAATATTGTCGATTCGATAATGTTCGCCTATACGATTTATACCGGCGGGTTGATACTGCCGGTGCTGGCGGGTTTCTATGGAGATAAACTCAGGGTAACTCCCGCCGGAGCGATAGCGGCGATAATCGGCGGCGGTTCGACTGCTTTCATCGCGAAGCTGTTCGATATCCGGTACCTCGATATTATAAGCCTTGGTATCAGCGCCGTCCTGCTGTTCGGTGTCAGCCGGCTGAGCCGCCCGACGAAGGAATAAAGTAGAAAAATGCGGGGGACAGGGAGAATTTCAACAGTTCGATTGACTGAAATTGGCACATTTGGTAGAATGAATTCGCTACAGGGGCGGTTAGCTCAGTTGGTTAGAGCACTGCGTTGACATCGCAGAGGTCACTGGTTCGAGCCCAGTATCGCCCACCAT
>CAZOGR010000083.1:0-6469 GCA_964579355.1 uncultured Dehalococcoidales bacterium
ACACTGAGGCGGCGGGCGATATCCCTGGCCCGTTTCGAGATACCGAAGTCGGAGGCGACGACGGTAAGGTTCGTCAGGTTTTTGTTTTTGACATAATCGCCGAGAATATTGATAGCGGTCAGTTCGTCGACCGGTATGTTGAAGAACCCCTGAATCTGGGCGGAGTGCAAGTCGACGGTCAGCAGCCGGTTCGCTCCGGCAACGGTCAGAAGGTCGGCGACGAGCCGGGCAGTTATCGGTACCCTGGGCTGGTCTTTTCTGTCGCTTCGGCCGTACCCGTAATAGGGGACGATGGCGGTGATGCGTTCGGCTGAGGCGCGTTTCAGGGCGTCAATCATAATGAGCAGTTCGACCAGGTTATCGTTAACCGGCGCGCATATCGGTTGAATGACGAACGTATCTCTTTCACGGACATTTTCAAGTATTCGAACGAACGTGTTGTCGTTACTGAACTTGAAAACTTCGCATTGTCCGAGCGGGATATGCAAGTATTCGGTAACCGCTTTTGCCAGTTTCTGGTTTGCATTACCCGTGAATACTTTCAGTTCTTCCACGCTCGTTCCTGCCTTTAATAAAAATTTTCAGCTACCAGCACCATTATAGCACTATAGCTGTTCTATCTCATCCCCGATTGTCCAGCATTTTGAACCTGTCGTATCAATCTATAGTGATCGCGAGCTCTTTTTTTATCGTTTATCCTACAGAGTAGTATTCTCCGGAACAGCCAGGTTTTTCAGTTTCCCATCGGTTTCAGCACGTTTTCCTTCAAATACCGGCGGTTTTCCTTCGAAGATATCAGCCAGTTCGGTAAAGCTGTTTATGGTGATATCGGCCTGATGCGGTTCTTCTTTTCCATATCCGTACAGGCATCCTACGGACAGGGCATTGTTTTCCCGGGCAGCTTCGATGTCATGTATCCTGTCACCGATGACCGCGGTACCGGGGTTGCCGAATTTTTGTAGTATCCTGCGGACAAGCTGCTGCTTGGTAAGATTGTTTTCGCCGATACATTCCCGGTAATCGAAACAATCGGCAATTCCCAGCGCTCCGATAACCGTATTGAAATAGGAAGGCAGGCTGTTGCTGTAAACGGCAAGTTTATATCCCCGTTGCCTGAGGAGTTGAAGCGTCTCTACAACGCCGGGAAAGGTCCTGCCGTATTCGGGAAATGTCGCCTCTTCTTCATGAGCGATTCTAGCTCTCATTTCCTGCCATGGTACGGTATAACCCGGAGGGGTAATATCACGGTAAAACTCGGCAGCAGGTTTTCCCAGGTGTTGTTCAATATCCTTTTCCGCGTACGTGAAAGGAATGTCGAGAACGGCAAAAGCCCTCTTAATCGATTCATAGACCGGCTTGATTGTTACCGACAGGGTACCATCGACGTCGAAAACAAGCAAATCAACAGTATCGGGATGTATCATAATCGATTAAACGGAAATCAGCTTTTTATCCCCGGCACAGGAAATCGCGAACACAGTGCTTTAACTTCAGCTTTTACGTTTGCTTTCACCGCCGGGTTATCGATATCGTGAAGCACCTTCATAACCAGGGCGGCAATCTGCTTCATTTCATTTTTACCCATGCCGCGTGAGGTTACCGCAGGTGTGCCGAACCTGACTCCGCTCGTTTTCTTGGGAGGCAGCGGGTCGAAGGGTATCGGGTCGCGGTTGGCGACAATACCAGCTTCGCAAAGAGCTTCCTCTGCCTGCCGGCCGTTAATATCGGTACCAATCAGCTTTATCAGAATAAGATGGGTATCGGTTCCATCCGATACCAGTTGCATGCCGAGTTTTTTAAGTTCTTCTCCGAGGGTGAATGCGTTCTCAATGACCTTTTTCTGGTAATCGGCGAATTCAGGTTGAAGGGCTTCATGGAAAGCGACCGCTTTGGCGGCGATGGTGTGCATCATAGGGCCGCCCTGGATGCCGGGGAAAACCGCCGCATCGATAGCCGGACCGTACTCTTCACGGGCCATGATGAAACCGCCGCGAGGGCCGCGGAGGGTTTTATGGGTGGTCGATGTGACGACATCCGCATACGGAACCGGAGAAGGGTGAAGTCCGGCGGCGACCATGCCGGCGATGTGGGCGATATCAACCATCAGTTTGGCTCCGACCATATCGCAAATCTGTCGGAAGCGTTCGAAATCGATGATTCGCGGATAAGCGCTGGCGCCAGTGACAATCATGGCCGGTTTGTGCAGTTTTGCCAGTTTTTCAAGTTCGGCGTAATCGATTCTTTCGGTATCCCGGCTGACGCCGTAGCGGATAAAGTTAAAGGTACGGCCGGAAAAGTTAATCTTTTCGCCGTGGGTCAGGTGTCCGCCGATGGTCATGTGCATGGACAGGACGGTATCTCCGTACTCAAGGAGGGCATAATAGGCGGCTGTATTGGCCTGCGAGCCGCTGTGCGGCTGGACATTGGCATACTCGGCTTTATAGAGCTTTTTCAGTCTTTCGACGGCCAGCTCTTCGATGGCATCAGCGTTCTCGCAACCGGCGTAATATCGTTTCTGAGGATAACCCTCAGCGTATTTACTCGTAAAAATGGACTTCTGTGCTTCGTAAACTGCTTCACTCGGATAATTTTCCGAAGCTATCAAATCAAGGGTTTCCCGGTGTCGGGTAATTTCTCTGTCAAGGACTGCCCAAACCTCCGAATCGGTGTGTTGTAAAGAACTCATTTCTCCTCCCATTTGAAGTCTACAACCCGCCACATTAACTGTCAATAATTTTACCCTGGCGGGCGTATAATTTTGTTATGTAATTGACTATACATATCGTGCGTGATATCATTAGCCAGAAGCTGAACGAAACAATACTCCAGGTTATTCAGAGGATGTCAGCACTAACTGAACTTTATAGTGAAATCTCAGGTTGTCATCAGTGTGCAATAGCAAAATTCCGTAATAATGTCGTGCCGGGAGAAGGGGCGGAGGATGCGGAAATCATGTTCATCGGCGAAGCTCCCGGATGGCATGAAGACCAGCAGGGCCGACCATTCGTCGGAGCTGCCGGAAAATTTCTCGATGAACTCCTCGCATCGGCCGGGCTTAGCCGAAAAACAGTGTATATCGCCAATGTTATCAAATGCCGCCCTCCGGACAACCGCGACCCCCTGCCGGAGGAAATCGGCAACTGCCGGAAGTGGCTCGACCGTCAAATCGAAATCATCTCTCCCCGGATGATCGTTACCCTCGGGAGATACTCAATGTCAATGTTTTTCGAGGGAAAGAGTATCAGTAAAATCCACGGTACCGCAGTAAAAAAGAACGGAATCCTTTGCTATGCCATGTATCATCCTGCCGCGGCTCTCCATCAGCAGAGCCTTCGTGACGTACTCAAGCAGGATATGATGAAAATACCTCTGTTACTGAAACAGGAGAACAAGGTCGAGGAAGTGAAAAAACCCGAACCCGAACCGCAACAGTTATCCATGTTCGACCTGTAACCTTTTTCTCTCTCGAATAACAAAGGAACCGGTACGGTACAATGGCTAAACCTAAACTGAACATAATCCCTCTGGGCGGATTGAGCGAAATCGGTAAAAACATGATGGTGATGGAGTATGCCGACGATATCATCATCATCGACGCCGGACTGATGTTTCCCGAAGAAGAAATGCTGGGAATCGACCTGGTGATTCCCGATATCAATTATCTGCTTGACAAGAAAGACAGGATTCGGGGAATCATTATCACTCACGGGCACGAGGACCATGTCGGGGCGTTGCCGTTCATTTTGCCGCAACTTGACGTGCCTGTTTACGCTACGAAGCTGACCAAAGGACTTATTTCGGTAAAGCTGAAAGAACGAAAAGCCCTGGCGAACGCGAACCTGAAGGAAGTTGCTTTCGGCTCGAAAATCAAACTAGGGAAGTTTACCATCGAATTTTTCCCGGTTTGTCACAGCATCCCCGATTCCGCCGGACTGATTATCGAGACGCCTTTGGGCACGATAATCCACAGCGGCGATTTCAAACTCGATTACACGCCGGTGAACGGAGAACCGACCGCCCTTTCCCGGCTGGCGCAACTGGGAGGCAAAGGCGTTCTGCTGCTCATGTCCGATTCCACCTATGCCGAACTACCCGGATACACTCCCTCCGAGAAGGTTGTCGGTGAAGCCCTCGACCGGGTTATCGCCGATGCCGCCGGCAGGGTTATTGTCACCACCTTTTCCTCGCTGATTTCACGTATACAACAGATAATCGATGCTGCCGCCAAGTATAATCGGCGGGTATTCGTCATCGGGCGAAGCATGAACGACAATGTAAAGATGGCTCTCGAATTGGGGTACCTTCGTTCGCCGGAGGGCGTTCTTGCCAGGATGGATGAACTGAAAGGGCTGGAGAAGGATAAAATTGTCTTCGTCACCACCGGCAGCCAGGGAGAGCCGACCTCAGCTCTGGTGCGAATGGCAAATCGCGACCACAAGCAGCTTAAAATAATGAAGGGCGATACAGTGGTCATATCAGCTACCCCGATTCCCGGAAACGAGGCGGTAGTGAACCGGACGGTCGATAATCTGCTGAAACAGGGAGCGCAGGTACTCTACGACAAGATACGTCCGGTTCACGTGCACGGCCATGCCAGCCAGGAAGAGCTGAAGCTGATTCTCAATATCGTGAAACCGAAATATTTCGTACCGGTCCATGGTGAATACCGGCATCTCAGTTTTCACGCCAGGCTTGCAAGGTCAATCGGGATACCAGAAGAAAACATTTTCGTTCTCGAAGACGGCGACCGTCTGGTGCTGAACGCCCAGGCGGGTAAAATCGGCGATAAAATTGCAATCTCGAATGTTTATGTCGACGGATTGAGCGTCGGCGATATCGACAGCGTGGTGCTGCGTGACCGGCGGATGCTGTCCAAGGACGGCATCGTGATGGTTATTATCGCCGTGAACCAGCAAACAGGAAAGCTGATTGGCCGGCCGGATATCATATCGAGGGGTTTCGTGGATAACAAGGAATCGCACGATATGATAGAAGAGAGCCGGGATATCGTCGGTCAGGTACTCGACCACGGAACGAATCATGAAGCTGACTGGAGTTTCATTAATACCAAAGTTCGGGACACTCTCAATAAATTCTATTACGACCGGACCAGACGAAGGCCAATGGTATTGCCTTTCATGGTTAAGGTATAATTACCGGTACCGAATGAGGGTAACATGGGCAGAAAAAAACAGGAAGAAATCCAGGAACCGGAATACCGCGAAGTCAAGAAACGTTCCTTCTGGGGAAGTTTCTTTCGGTTTATTTTTACGACACCCGTCTGGCAGATTCTACTGCTGGGGGCTGTTGCGGTCGTCATATGGTGGCAGTGGGATACCATTCTGGAATGGTATTACGACTCTGTTTTCAAACCACTGGGCTGGGGAATTATCCTGGTCCTCGGGACGATAATCACCTTTTTCGTCGTGACGCTCAGGAAGCAGAGTTATCTCTTTAAATCATTCTGGAACCGCTGGTTGGCCGGTATTGTATTTCTCTTCGTTGCCTGGGGAATCATGGCCTACTTCCCGGCACGGGGCGAGCTGACCGGCATCAGCCTCGGCGGAAGATTCGGCCTGCAAATCATCGGCGGAACCAACACCGATTTACGGGGTATTCTGCTGCTGATTCTCTATGTGGTTTTCGGGCTGTTCCTGGTTTCTCCGAAGGGTTTTATACGGATAATCCGCCGGTCTTTCACCTGGTCTGTCAACCAGGTGAAAAGGCCGGGGTACAAACCGCTGAAAAATACGACGCAGCGTGAGTATCAGAAATCCTTCGATATCATGCCTTCTCAGGCGCTTGCCCGAAAGGATGTTGTCAGAAAGCAATCCAATCAGGAAGAAACCGAGGATGACAAACAAGACGAACTGTTTCCCGAAGAACTGAGAATAAAGACCAGGGACAGGAGAAAACCGGAGAAAAGCGCCCCGGAGGAGCCTGTCAAAAACGAACGTCCGAGCACTCCGGAAGAGATGAAACAGGTTGCCCAGGATGTCTGGAAAAAATACGGGCAGTCACCTGACCTGGTGTTCCAGGACGGCTGGAAACTGCCGCCGGTCGATATTCTCGACCTTGCCCCGGAAGTTCATTTCGGCCAAGCTGACAATTCAGAGCGGGCGAGGCTCATCGAAGAAGCTCTTGCCAGTTACGGCGTCGAAGCCAAGGTTGTCCAGATTAATGCCGGACCGACGGTAACGCAATTCGGCCTCGAACCCGGCTGGGACAGGAAAATAAAGGAAATCCGGGAAAAAGACAAAGACGGGAAAATCGTTACCAGAACCGAAGAAGTCTCCAAGACCCGGGTGAAGGTCGACAGAATCGCCTCGCTGCAAAACGATCTGGCCCTGGCATTGACAGCTCCGAGCATCCGTATCGAAGCCCCTGTTCCCGGTAAAGGTATCGTCGGTATCGAAGTTCCCAACAGCATCACCTCGATGGTCAGCCTGAGAGGCGTCATCGAATCCAC
>CAZOGR010000084.1:0-6388 GCA_964579355.1 uncultured Dehalococcoidales bacterium
ATTTATCGCGAATGGAATCAACTGGATGCTGCTGAAATTTCAATTACCGGCGCCCTGGAAAATATGAAGTCGTGGAGGAACCCGACCGATCTGGTAATCGGTTATCTCATGCTGTCAAGGCTAAAACAGTCTCAAAATCGGCTACCCGAAGCAATTCAGACTCTCGAAAAGGCTGAGCAACTCTGCCGGAACAATCCTGTGTTTCAGCCGTTACCGGTAATGGTTGAAACGGGCAGAATCCGGCTTGAAATCAGTCAGGGAAATGGTGCAGCCGCTGAGCGATGGCTGCAACAGCATGAATATGATGTGGCAAGGCCTTTACTGATACACGAACTGATACAGGTAACGAAAGCACGCGTCTACCTTTCACAAAACCAGTCGGGAAAAGCTCAGGCACTGCTTGAAGACCTGGAGGTGTCAGCCGATACGGGAGGCAGATATGGAAGACTTATCGAAATCCTTATCCTGCTGAGTATCGTTTTTAAGGCGCAAAATGATGAAGAGCAGGCATTAACCTCTCTGGTAAAGGCTGTTAAACTCGCTGAACCTGAGAGGTATATCAGGATATTCATCGATGAAGGCCCATCGATTGCTGAAATGTTATTCACCCTGCGGCAGCGGGTATCAAGAGGTCAGATAGAGGAAAATATCAGCAGGGACTATCTTTCGAATCTGCTGCAGGCGTTTGGCGATTCTGCAACCGAAGAAACAAATCTTTTGCGTGAAACCCTGAGCGAACGGGAACTGGCAATTTTACAGTTGATTGCTGACGGCATGACGAATAAGCAAATTGCCGACCAGCTTTTTATCACTGTTGGAACCGTTAAAGCCCATACCGCGAATATATACCGCAAGCTGGATGCCAACAATCGAACCACCGCCATAGCAATCGCCCGGGAGATGAATCTGCTTTAATATCATTAACGAGATAAACTCAGGCAACACCGCAAGCTTTACAGGCATTTGCTCGGCGATGTAGTATCTGATAACAATATCGAACCAAAAGTGGAGGATAACCAATGAATACCGAAGAACTGGAACTAAAAGTAAAAGAACTCGAGAAAAAAGTGGAGGCATTACAACGGTTACAGGACATTGAAGACATCAAAAAACTTCAGAAAGCATACGGTTACTATTTAATGAACTGGTTGCATGAGGAACTTATCGATTGTTTTTCAACCAGTCCGCAGACCACCCTCGAGTGGCCACAGGGCACTTTCGTCGGAACCGACGGACCTCGCCGTTTCTTTGGTAACATCAACACCGGGAAAGACCCTGAGTTTATGCACCAGATGATGCAGATATCAGGTATTGTAAATATAGAACCGGATGGTGATACTGCAAAAGGAAGATGGTGGGGTTTTGGTGCTATGGCGATTCCTGCCGGGTCGATGGAAGTACCAGGGGGAGAAGGAGTCAGCCAGGCGATAGGCTGTGGAATTTACGAGATGGAATATATCCGCGAAAATGGCGTATGGAAGATACTGAAGATAAAGTGGGTACCTGTTTACAACGGAACTCTCGAAGAAGGATGGGTTGCCCCTGAACGCAGGTCTGTAACCGAGTCTGAGCCTATTAACAGCCGGGGGTTTCCCGAATCATGGCACCCTGATGGAGGGCCGGATCCTGTCAATTACAGTTATCCGTCAGGTCATATACTGCCGTTCCATTTCGCCCACCCGGTTACAGGCAAGAAAACAAGCGAAGAAGAACGGAATGGATAGATATACATAAGAATATTATTAGAAAACAGGAGGATATGTTAATGAGTGATGAATCTATGCTGGAACGAGTTGAAAAACTGGAAGAACTCCTTCAAAAACAAACTGCCTATATCGGTATCCTTGAGGAAAAAGTATCCCGTCTTGATAATATCGAGGCTATCAAGCGATTGCAGAAAGCATATGGTTATTATGTTGAACACTGGATGTACGAAGAAATTATCGATTGTTTTTCCGATGGCCCCGGTGTGTATCTCAATTGGATAGAGGGCGTTTGGAAAGGTAAGGAAGGAGTCAGACGATATTTTACTCATGGTGGTAAATCTACTCCGACGCCTTCAGGTTTTTCGCATCAGCTTATGCCTACCAGCGGACTGATTAGCGTTGCCCCTGATGGAATGACGGCAAAAGGCAGATGGTACGGATTCGGTGCCATCTTTAACTCCGAAGGCGGGAAAGTAGAAAAAGGAGAGTTTACCAGCGGTATCTACGAAGTGAACTACGTGAAGGAAGACGGGGTCTGGAAAATCCAATCATTCGACTGGATAATTCCTTATGTCGTGAGAATTAACGATATGTGCGAAGGGCCGGAAATCCGCAGTCGGCGCATTATCCAACAAGCCGGCGAAACCGGAGCCTTCATTCCTGATCCGGATATTCCTCTGGATGAAAATGACTTGCGATACGTATCCGGATATGTCTTCCCGTTCCATTATCCGCACCCGGTTACGGGAAAGAAAACTACTGAAGGAGAACGGAATTCGAAATTGAAACCTTTAAAGTTGGACTGATTCTCCTTCGAGATTGAGACACTCAAGATGAAATGGTAGATGAATGATGGAATATTCATTCCATTATTCTGATTTATCGTTCCGGTTTTTCTGGAGCAGTTCTTCTGCAAACTTCAGTGCCTCATCAGCTGATATATCAAAAGGTTCATATGGCATTTCCTGGTAATTTCTCTCCAATTCTTCGAGGTACGTATTGAACTGAGGATTATTTTTCCTGACAGAATCAAAATTCTCATTGATGGCGTTGAAATCTTTATCCAGTTTATCAAAATCTACCGTGATGCCAATGTGGTGGAAAAGCCTGACGAAAACGGCTTTGATTGATTTCGGGCTGTATTCGATTGTGGTATTGAACTCCGGGTATATCGGTGCCCGCACCGTCAGATTTACGCCGTCCAGGCCTTTTTTCTGACAGGCGTGCAGGAGCATAAGATTAATGCTCGCCGGGCCTTCGCGATTGGACATAATGACGTTATATTTTTCCATATCTTTTTTTACTTTGTCACTGGTGCAGGTACAGTTAATATTCGGTTCGCGGGAATAGGGTATACGCTCGAAAAGACCTCCGAAGGTGAATAAACATTTCGCGCCGAATTCGCTTGCTACAGCAGCTACCGTATCGGCATATTCTTCCCAGTACAGGTTTGGTTCGGTCCCGGAGAAAAAGATCAGGTCATTATCAGATGAAAGATTTTTTGCAAAGTAAAACTCGTTTTTAGGAAATTCCGTTTCTCTGATAACGCCATCCTTCATCTTGAACATGGGGCGAGTGCTGTAGGAACCCGGGAACTGATATACCTGGTAACGGGGAGTATTCAGCTCGGCGAACTTAATCGCCTTGAACTGCTCGATACAATAACGGATACCGCCCGAAGCAACGTTTCCCCCGTTCAGCCATCCGTCTATTCCACAGATAACGAAAGGAGCACGGAGTTTTGGTTTTGTGTACAGTTTCAGATTTTCATGACTTTCCATCGTAGTACCTCCACAGGGACAGTTATTCTATAACGATTCTTTAATAAATCAGGCAGGCTTCGACCGATAATATTCGGAAACGGCCTTTCTTACTTCCTGCCGGGAATGGAAACCTTTCAGTTGAAGTTCGCGTAAATATTTGGCGCGATGTTCTATTTCTGAGGAAACATTCTCATACCTGACAGCGAACTTTTCGGACAGCGTATCGAGGAGTAACTGTTCCGAAACATAAGTAAAATCATCGTCCGGCGATTGCCGGTAAGCCAGGATTTGTGCTACCAGGCCGTCTTCACTCTGACTGAGAGTACTCACCGTATCGACGTACCGTACCAGATCATCGTAAGAGCGTCCCCTCGCGGCAACCTGCAGAGTCACGATTAATCCAAGGCCGGCAATAAGCGAAACAGATACCCCGAGGGCGTTGAGGATATAGGCAACTTCCTTGATGTTCCGGGCATGCATCGTTGCTCCCAGAGCGTACCCATTGGAGACCAGCTTGAACGCTTTGGGTACCTGATAACCCCAGAGATATTCCCACTGGTGGTTGCTGATTTCTTCTGTTATCAGGTAGGTTTTTTCCGGTTTACTGTTGCCCAGCCACGAGAAATCTTCGTCGTAACCCCGGAGGGTCACGTGCTCTATTTCAGGCCGTAGAAAGTCGAGCATGGCGTGAAACAAAGTCGTCTTTCCCGCCCAGCTCGGTCCGGCTGCGACAATTACCGAAGCCCGGTGCTCCATGACGAGCCAAAACAGCCCGGCGAGCTTGTAATCGATTGTGCCTGACTTGATAACATCGAGTACCGATAAATGCTCGCTGTTCTTGAAAAAAGGCCACTCCGCCCACAAGGAAGACCTGACCACTATTTCTTCTCCTGATACCGGGTATCCGTTTACCGGCTGCTGATTTACCGGTAAGCTTTCCGGGATGCCCTAAATCTTTGTCCTTTTATTGTTGATATAGTCGACGATTATGTACTTGCCCAGGTCGCCGGGTTCGGTGAAGAATACCCGTCCGCGATTGAGTCTTGCCATCCTGTCGACGAACATATTGAATACATCACGGCTGGGCAGCATAAATGTATTGATGACGATACCCGCGCGGGTGCAGTTATTCACCTCCCGCAGTGTGACATCGATACAGCGACGGGTTGTCGGTAAGTTAAAAACTATATTTCCGTTTTCAATATGAGCCGTCGGCTGGCCGTCTGATATCATGATTATCTGTTTATTTGCCGCCCGTTCTTTCGAAAGCATTTTTCTCGCCATCATGAAACCGAACTGCATGTTGGTGTAGGGGGTAAAATCGTCCCAGCTTATGTACGTCAGTTCCTCTACGGTCAATCGCCGGGCAACCGACGAAAAGCCGAGGATATGCAGGCTGTCTTTCGGAAATTTACTTGAAATCAGGGAGTTCAGCGCCAGCGACACTATCTTGGCGGCTTCGAAATTTCCGCCCATGCGCATTGACAGGCTCATATCGAGCATGATAACCGTAGCCGAACGGGTTGTCTGTTCCTGACGGAATACTTCGAAGTCCTCGACCTTCATCCGTATCGGAACCTCGGGCTGGCGGAGAATGGCATTGGTCAGGGTCTTCTGGAGATGCAGGTCGAGGTCGTCCCCGAACTCGTACTTCTTTGTCTCGTCGAGTCTCTCGCCTCCGCTGCCCCGCTCGCGGGTGGTGTGGGCACCGCTTCGGTCTTTCTTCAAGGTAGAAAAGACGGCTTTCAGGGCCTTTTCACCGATTTTCTTGATACCTCGGGGTGTCAGCTCATACTGCCCGCGATTTTTTCGGATGTAGCCTGCCTCTTCGAGCATTCTGGTGATTTCCCGCATTCTCTTCAGTTCTTCTGCCGTATCGTCGCCGAGCAGTTCCCTGACCAGGTTTTCGTCTATCTCATCGAGGGAATCGTTATACCGGGAATCGAAGAACTGCTCATCCAGCCTGTCCATTTTCTGAAGGTGCTCCATCAGTTTCATGGCTTCAGAATAAGAAATCGATTCATCACCGCTGAAATCATAGCCCTGGTTGTCGAGGAACCCGGGAAACAGTGATTCCATGTTGGCCATCATTTTTGCCATCTCATACTTCGTGGATTGGTCGAGCAGGGAGTCCATCAGTTCCTGGAGTTCCTGCCGGTCTTCCGGCGAAAGGCTGTCCATGAGCGCCTGTCCCTGGGCCATTTGCTGCTGCAACCGTTCAAGCAGTTCATCGAGGCTCTTCGGCGGGTTATCTCCGAAGAAACTTCCGAATTCCTTGAGAAATTTATCGAAATCCGGTTCTTCGCCGCGTTTCCGCGCTTCGAGCATCTGGTTGATAGCTTCGATAAAGTGCCGCATCGCTGCCAGCGAATCGGCATCCATGTTCTTGAGCCGCTGCGCCATATCCCTTGCAAAGGAAGACATGGCATTTCTTTTCAGAGTCTCCATGAGCTCCTGGAATTTTTGCCTGGCCTCCCCGTCCATGAAATCGTACTGGCTCAGTTCCTTTATCCTGCCTCCGGTATCCTGGGGGAGGGCATCGAGCTTCTTCAGGTTGTTCGAAACCCGCTCTTCCAGATTCTTCAGCAGCTTTTCCTGCATGCCCGGCTGCAGGGTTTGGCTGCCGTCACCCGCTTTTTCCCGGGCCTGCTCCACCCGGCTCCTCATGCTTTGCTTTTCGGTATCGATGATGTCGTCAAGCTTTTTGCGTATATCCTCCATCATCGAGCCTAAATTATATTTCTCGAGTTGTTCCTTACGTCGCTGTTTCAGGCGTTCCATGAGTTCCCGGATACTCGGCAGACGCCGTCCCATCCGGTCCGTCATCCCGCCGCGCTGCATCATGCGCAGTGCCTGGGAAAGGTCGCCGTCGTACATCAGGTTTTTTTGCAGTTCCTGTATCAGAGCGTCGGCATCCGG
>CAZOGR010000085.1:0-6376 GCA_964579355.1 uncultured Dehalococcoidales bacterium
AGCCTGCTTCGGAAAAGACTTTCGCCTGTCCGAGGCCGGCACCGGAAGCACCGCCAGTAATAAATGCAACTTTACCGTTAAAATCTTTCATTTTACCCCCATTATTTCTCAACTTATAGTAATCATCTATTTAGAGAGATTGTGTTTTACCCGATTACCCTCAAGCAGATATAAAGTAAAGCTTTCAATTTTGTCACATTAAATTTAGCTATAATCCTATAGCTATTAATTTAGCAAGTCAACAATAATAATCATTTTGATTGCAAAATCGAACAATATATGTTATTCTTTAGACGTTTAGTGCAATGAAAGATGATTTTGACCAACTAGATAAAGAAATAATGTCGTTTATGCTTAATGATGCAAGTGTTACCAGTGAAGAGCTTGCTAAACAACTGAACACCAGTGCACCTACGGTGAGACGGCGGAAAAAAAGATTGCTAGATGAAAAAATAATTCGTTTAATTGCTGTCCCAGATTGGAAAAAAATCGGATTACCTATTGTTGCGATTATAGCAATGGAAGTAAATAAAAATAAGCTTGACTCAGTATTACAAATACTCAAGAAAAATGATGGCTGTACATGGGCTTGTATAACCAGTGGACAATTTAGCCTTTTAAGCGTTTGGCAGGTCAGTTCAACAGAAGATATTTATCTCTTAATGCGAAACGAAATTGGGCAGTTAGAAGGAATAATAAGAACTGAAATATTGATTGGACTACGTACAGTAAAGACTTTTAAATGAACTGAACGCAACTATCAAGTTATAAACAATAATATTTGTTTTTAATATAAAAAAGCGATCTTAACATACTCCTCTGATACGATTTTCCAACTTATTTAATAACAGTATTTTTAACTATTCAGTGTGTTCTTCACCCTGCCTGTATTGTCACATACGATTATATATTTTACCTGCATTATCCCCTCCCCTGTTGGAAAACGTGCGATTACGCAGGAAATTTGTCAAATGCAGACTTCTTCATGGTTAACCAGATGCTTTTTTGTTCGTCTAACAATCTGAGTGAGTGTGACATTACTCAACGATTCATTAGCTAACATGGCTTTGATGCCTTGGCGGAAGGAAATATCACAATCCGTTATTTATTCAAAGGCAGAGAAAAACCGGCAAGGCAAGAGAGAATTCGGGACAATACTAGTTCAACCAAGTTTCAATAGGAAGTTTTTTACATGAAAATTTGTCTCATTAAGTTAGTCCCTGAGATAAACGGAGTTCCCATGAGGGAAACTGAGACAAATCGAGGGAAGTCGCGGTAATCAGCCGCAAACCCTGCCATATAAGCCGAAACAGCCGTGTTCTGATTTGCTCAGCGTCATTCTATATACTACAATGGTAATGAGAGCGATTCTACGCTTTTATATTCATTCATTATATTTCAATCTCTCATATTCTTCTTTTTTTCGTGTCTTTGACGATATCGTGGAGGTATGCATATGCGTATACTGAAAACCATTGCCAAAGGCGCTGCGAAGCTTTCTCTTGGCTGCGCCTGGTAACAGCGGACCGGATTTTTTCCGGTAAGATACGCCGTTATCGAGTGCAGCCCTGAAGTCACCATAACGATTTGCTTCTGCTTTCTACCTGTCTCTTTCCGGACAGCAGCTTGATTTATCCATACATTAATTCATACATGTTTTATCAACAGCCTCGCATTACACCCGCAGAAGCGTTGGCATAGAGTTCTGTTTCGCCGTCATCCGGACACGTATCAATAATCATATGATGCTACCTAGCAAAGCAAATAAAGACAGACAGGAAAGACCAATAATGAAACTGACAACAATTCGGAAACAATTGGAGCAGATGTATCAGCAACTGGAGCAGGAGCTTGGCCTGGTTGCAATCGGCGTAGATGCATCAGGTCAAAGCCGGGAAGCGGTCAACAACAGCTCCGAAGATACTGCTGTAGCGACAGTCGATTTCGAAAGGCAGGTGGCACTGCAGAAGCAGAAAATGAGTCATCTGGCCGAAATCGAGCGCAGCCTCTATAAGCTTGAAAACGGCTCGTACGGTGTTTGCGACAACTGCGGCGAACCGATTGAACAGGGGCGGCTCGAAGTATTGCCGTACGCCACACTGTGCGTCAAGTGCAAAGCGGCTGCCGGTAACAGGAACGTCCGAGGTTTTCCAGGAATAACCAGGTAAACAACCGCTTCCGGGGAGAATAACAGGATAAAGGAGATTTAGCAATGGGTAAAGAAGGGAAAAAGAAAGAAGCTGAGAAGAAGAATTCGAAGAAAACGGCGGCTTACCTGAAAAAAGGCCCGAAAAAATAACGATAGTAACCGACCATTTCAGATAGTGAACAGAGTGTGCATGAGATAACGGAGTTGAGAGTAGGGTGATATGAGCATGGACACAAGGCGGGAAGGAAACGGAGGACTAGAACCCGAAGAAGTTATAACGAACGAAGAGAAACAACTCTTGTTTAAAGTGGCGTCGAAAGTTCCCGAAGAAGAAGCAATCATAGTATTCAGTAAACGCGAAGGAGATATCACCATACCACTAGCTGAAGGCGCCGCTGCTGGAAACGGGAACCGGATATATAACATAAAACCACGTTTACTGATGACTGATGACAAGGCAGCAGCTATTGAAGACATCGACACGCGGTTTATTAACAGGCTCGAAGAAGCAGGAGTACGGAACCTGGTAGACATTTCCTGTATCGATTCGGTCGATACCCGGAAGAAATGGAGGAAATCGACAGGCCTGCTGGTGATGCATTTACCGACCGAGTATTCTGATATCAAACCGATACTCAAGGACTGGGAACCTCATCTCTCGACGAACGCCAGAGTAGTCATTGGAAATTCTGACTGGACCGGGCCATCCCGGGTACTCAGCGAGTGTCTTGGTAATCTTGGCGATTTCCAGTTTGAAGAGCGAACAGGCACCCTGACAGTAATTCGGATAGATGAATGCGCCCATCATTGGATAATCAATGCCAGCGAGTTTGGTATCTGCAAGCTTTGCCGGAGGGAAAGAAACTTTAAAGGGTTGATGAAAGAGACTGATACTGCCGGTCTCCGGCGAAGGGCGGTATCTCGGGCGTCCAGCAAGAATCGAACCTCGTCAACCCGAAAAAATTTAAGATAATAACACCGGGAAAGGGGAAAACAGCATGGCTGCCCCGTCAAAGCACGGGCAGCTCTTTTACGATGTCATGACAAACGAAGAGCAACCTTCATGCTCCTTTTGCGGCGCATGCTGCAGCGGGGAGCAGCAGTGGGGCGTCATAGTAACCACCCAACGATACGAAAAATGGATAGAAGAAGAAAGGGACGATATTCTCAGCCATGTCGAAGCATCGGTCAATGGTTTACACTACGCAATTATCTGGAAAAACCCGGAGACCGATGAATTTCTCCCCCATTGCCCGTTTCTTGAAACATATGACGAAGGCAAGTTCTGCAAAATCCAGGAAACGAAACCTGAAATCTGTCATCGGTTCTGGTGTGCATGGTCATTCGGTGAAGGCAAAAAAGGAACTCCATTTTATACCGTCAACGGCTGGACAAGGGAGGCACAGGAACGAGGATATTCGGATTGAGCATCCAGCTCAAATATCAAGAAGTAACATGAAAGGCAGCAGTGTTGGAGATAACGAAAAATAAACAGTGCCCGTACAATGACAGAATTGACAGACAGTCGGAAAGCTGTTTGGACGGGAATTGCCGTGAGTGCTCCGTTCGCCACCATCACCGTATACGGCAAAGTATTTTCCCGGCTGACGGCGCCTTTCGAAGGGAAGTCGGGTCGCCGGTATGGTGGAAAACCTCTTCCGCAGCCAGAAGGAATCGTTGACAATATGGCAAAAAGAGGCACATAAAGATAAGAGGGTACCGACAAGCCCTCTTATTTTTTGCCTGCGCCGCAGCGGGTATAATAGAGACGGGAGTAACGATACTTGTTCAAATTCCTGAGACCGAAACCTACCATATCAGAGAGAGATATAGCCCAGGGGTTACGCTGGTTAACCCTTGACGGCATGGTATCCCAGGGGTTCAATAGTATCACGACCAGCGGTATCCTCGCCGCATATGCCCTGGCTCTGGGAGCGGACGTCTCACGAATAGGTATCATGGCGGCTATCCCCTTTCTCATGCAGACCTTTCAATCTCTGACCATTCTGCTGGTCGAGAAAATCCGAAAACGGAAGGTGATAGCGGTCATTTCCTTTACGGCTGCCCAGCTTGTCTGGATACCGGTAGCCCTCATCCCACTAATGACAGACACCCCCGGTAAAAGCGCGGTTATACTGCTGCTCGGGTTACTGATAGCTAACGGCCTATTCAGATCGGTTACGACATCGTCATGGAATAGCTGGATTCGCGACCTGGTACCACAGAAAATGCTGGGGAGGTTCTTTTCACGAAGGATGGCCCTGGCGGCGATTGTCGGGGCGGTGTTCAGCCTTGGAGCCGCTTTTTTTGTCGATTACTGGCCGGGGGTAGCCGGTGCGGATAACACAGTTCTGCCATACACGGTCGTCCTCCTCTTCGGCATTTTGTTCCTGGGATTGTTAAGCCCGATATTCATGTCGCTGATGCCGGAGCCGATGATGCAGCCACCGGAAAAAGATAGAGTGTCGCTCAAGGAGCGGCTGATGCTGCCGTTGCGGGACAAAAATTTCAAAAAACTGGTTTTATTTCTGCTGTTATGGTGTTTTGCCCTGAACCTGGCAACTCCTTTTTTCACGGTCTACATGTTGACCCGGCTGGGATTGCCCCTCTCATGGACAATCGGGTTGAGTATTATCAGCCAGGTATTCAACATAGTGTTTCTCCGGGTATGGGGAAAGGTTACCGACCGTTTCGGCAACAAGGTAGTACTTTCGATGTGCGCCTCGCTCTACCTGCTGGTCATCTTCGGCTGGCTGTTTACCGGTATGCCGGACCGGTATGTCCTGACAATTCCGTTGCTGATACTGCTGCACATTTTCGCCGGGATTGCCATGGCGGGGGTCAATTTGTCAGTCGGTACAATCGGTATGAAACTGGCGCCGTCTGGAGAATCGGTTTCTTATCTGGCCAGCGCTTCGATGGCAACAAATATCGGTACGGGAATAGGCCCCCTCCTGGGAGGACTGGTAGCGGCATTCTTCGATACGCGGTCAATCTATATCAACTTTACCTGGATTGATGCGACCGGCTCGACCGGATTTCCAGTACTGGTACTGAATGGAATCGATTTCCTCTACGTCATCGCATTTGTCCTCGGTCTGGCTACACTCGGCTTGCTGACAACATTCCGTGAAGAAGGGGAGGTGAACAGCGATATTGTTCTCAGCGCCCTCATCAATCCATCGCATGAGATAGCGCAATCGATGAGTTCGGTACCGGAAATGAGTTTTTTCAGTGATTTTCCGTTCAGTTACCTGAAGCGAATCAGGATACCCGGCCTGGACGTCGCCCTCGGAGTGACTGTCTATCAGATAGCCGAGATATCGAGACTGGCAGCGGTCGCTGCTCTGCGCGGCAGGAGGTTAACCCGACGATTGGGCAATTCCCTGATGAAAGACTTCGCCGGGCTGACCGACTCAAAGGAAGACCTGAAAAAACATGGCGTGGAGATATCCCGGCAGGCAGCCCGCGGGGCAATGCACGTTATCGAAGAACAGTCGGTTGATATTGAGCAGGTGGAGAGCGAAATTGTATCGAGTGTCATCAAAGCGGTTACCGGGGTCGGTGTTGACCCCGAAGATGCCGTTCTCGGTGTCAGTAAGGGTATTATCGAGGGAGCTGCCGAAACTCACTCCGATGTCGGCAATGCTGCCCGTAAAGTGGTCGAGGCGGTTACGAAGATATCGAAGCAAGTTAAAATATCCGAAGAATCAGCCGTCTCGAAAATAATCGAAGGTACGCTTCAGGCATCCGAAAATCTCGATTCTGACACGCTCGATAAAGTAAGACTGTCGTTACCAGTGAAGGATGAATCAATGGTTACAAACGAAGGATAACCAGTTACCCAATCTACAGAACGTTACTCGTTTCTCAAATAAAGAACGAAGATAGTGCTCGTCTACGGTCCGTTTTCGCTGCCGGCTAAAACGCTGTATGGTATAGGTTTTATCCAGCGATAAGTATATCTCCACCAGTTTCTCCGACTCAACGACAATGATAGGATTTGACTGATTTCACCTAGAGGTGAAACATGAAATCTATCTGAATCAACATGGACTCCCCCACCTGGTTCTTCACCTCTCCAGCTGTGATAGATCTATCCTTCCCAGCACTATCTTCACCCCGCCGGTACCATCACACATGATAAAACTTGTTGTTTGCATAATCCCCCTCCCCCCATAGATAAAACAGCTATTTCTTGACGTGTCTCAATTTGTATTTTTGTTG
>CAZOGR010000086.1:0-6374 GCA_964579355.1 uncultured Dehalococcoidales bacterium
TGTAATATCGGAGGGGAAAGATTAAAAGTTAAGTACAGGTTCTGCCGGAAGCCTGCCCCGGCTCACCCCGACGTAACGTGAGTTGCTATCAGCGTTCCCGGAACACAAAAAACCGGTTCTGTTTCTGAAAAAATCCCCGAAAAAACGAAAACGAATCGAGGCTGGATGTGTCAAAGCACCTTACCAGACGAATACCGTCCCTGCCCTTTCCGAACCGGGTGGAACTTTCCCTCCGGAACAGGTAAAGTAGAGAGACACAGGGAGCTGCGGTCAGGAAACACTCCGCTACTTCATAACAGTTTTGAGCACAGGAATACCGTCTTTCTTCAGACAGAACATCAGCGGCCGGTTCGACCGGGGCATCTGGACGATTATGATTATCGACCTGATTACCTCGGCGGGCTTTTCGACCTACGTGCCGTTTTTCTCCCTCTACCTCCACCAGGAACGGGGTATCCCGATGACCCTCGTCGGCATCGTCTTCCTCATCAGCGGGCTTCTTTCCTCGGTCATGCAGGTGGTGGGAGGCGTCCTCTCCGACCGTTTCGGGCGCCGCTCGATGATTCTGGCTTCGATGGGGCTTCACATCCTGGTGAATTCCGTTATCATGGTCCTCGTCTCGAACGAGGCCCCGGTAACCCTCATCCTCTCCGTCTTCATCGTCGGCCGGGTCGCCGGTATGGCCGGCCGTCCTGCCCTGTCCGCCATGATTGTCGACCTCTCGAAGCCGGAAAAACTGACCGAGACCTATGGTTTGCTGCGAGTGGGAAGGAACGTCGGATGGGCTTCCGGCCCCGCCCTGGGCGGCTATCTGGCGAATTTCATGCCCTATGCCTGGCTGTTCGGGGTGGCCGTCATCTTCAACGCCGTCGCCTTTCTCATCGTTCTGTTCTTCCTGAAAGAATCGAAAGGCGGGCATATCGAGCGGGTCGATTTCCGCACCATGTTCACGGCTGTTACCAACCCCTCCTTCGTCATGTTCACCTTCTTCTGCCTGCTCGTATTCCTCGCCACCGGGCATTTCGGCAGCACCCTCTCGGTCTATACGGTCGATAGAATCGGTTTCAGTACGACGCAGTACGGCCTCCTCCTGACGACGAACGGCCTCTTCGTCGTCCTCTTCCAGTACCCGGTAGCGCTCGGCATTTCGAAAATCAGGAAGGCCCATGCTCTGATACTGGGGAGCATCCTCTACGGCCTCGGTTACCTGTTCATGGGCTGGATTACCGGCTTCGGCTGGGCAATCCTGGCGATGGTTATCATCACCATTGGGGAAATCATCTTCTCGCCGGTCGCGACCTCGGTTGTCGGCGAATTCGCTCCCCCCGACCAGCGAGGCAGGTACATGGGTTTCTTCGGCTGGAGCGAGACGCTCGGCATCGCTTTCGCTCCCCTTATCGGGGGAGTGCTGCTCGATACGTTCCTCGTCAATCCCGGGTTCGTCTGGGTGCCGATTGCCGGTTTCGGCTTCATCGCCGCTCTCGGCTTTTACCTCTGGAGCCGGAGAGACGACAGCCGGAAGTATGACCGCCGCTACCTCGAAAAGCCCTAAAGACCGGCGTTTTCGAGGATAATGAACAATCCGATGATAAAGGCCGCCAGCGGCACAATCACCACCCAGTTGTTCACCTTCAGAAGTTGCGGCAGGGTGACCGACTTGAAGCTGCCTTTTTTCAGGATGCCGTCCTTTACTTTCGGATACAGCGCAGCGTAAAGGCCGGAACCGAGGATGATACCGATTAAGCCGCCGGCCAGGGCATCGAGGGCGCCGTTGCCGACGGCTCCGACAATGGTCCCCGGGCAGTAACCGAGCAGGGCGAATCCTACTCCGAAAATGAGACCGCCGATGATGTTTCTTCCCGCTGAGCCTGCTTTCGGACGCAGGGTAATCCATCCGAGGCGCTGCATCAGAAAGACGCCGATACCGCCAACCACGACCGCCGAAAGCATGATTTTCAGCACCGTGAAATCGGTAAGGAGAAGCTGACTGATAATCACATCGTACCTGGTCGCCCCGCCCTTATGAAGGAGAAAACCGAAGATGATGCCGAATACCAGCCCCCATAACAGTTTATACTTATCGTTACGCATCGTTATTTCCTTTTCTTTCTTCACGGGATGACGTTAAAAAGTAACTGAGCGACCAGGATGCCGCCGACGAAGAAGAAAATGGCGGCTATCCAGCTCGATATGGCAAGCTGCATGGTGCCGCTGATGCCGTGGCCGCTGGTACAGCCGTCGGCCCACCGGGCGCCGAAGCCGAGCAGGATGCCCCCGGTAAAAGCAAAGACAAGGCGTAGGAGGACATTGGTGCCGAACCGCCCTTCCCAGACCGGTTGCGTCCAGTGCCAGGTAAAATCGCCTGAGATTAGCGCGGAAATCAGCGCTCCGATGATAACACCGAGCACCAGCATCATCTGCCAGTCGACTTTCGGCTTTGTTTCACGGTAATAGAGTTTTTCCCCGACCTTTTTCCCCCGGAAGACTTTTTCTATCATACCGGCGATACGGGCGTATGTCGTCGAGGTCCCCAGCGGCTCGTTCGATATAAGCCAGGTAAACCAGCTCAATACGCCGATACCGGCGCCGACGACGTAGGGAGACCAGAGTACCTCTGTCAGCCAGTTCATGGTAATTTCCCCCTTTTGTTTTTCCTCAGGCGTTATCGGCAACACGCGGGCCGTGAGGGTTAAGGCAGACATGACATTCTTTAATGTGTCCGGCGGCACTGTACCCCGTCATCCCGCCGGCGACATTATATATCTCCCGGAAGCCCCGCTGATTCAAGATACTTGCCGCCAGGCTGGAGCGGTTACCGGTACTGCATATGACATACACCGGTTTATCGGGAGGAATCTCCCGGTAGCGGGTGCGCAAATCAGGAGCCGGGATATTAATCGAACCCTTTATGTGAGCATCGGCGAATTCGAGGGGAGTTCTTACATCGACCAGACTGAGCGGCTCATTACCTTTGGTGATTCTCTGATAAAGACCCTCCGTCGAAATCAGGTGGATATGGTCGATTTGCAGTCCTTCGGTCGCCCAGGCGGTAACACCGCCTTTCAGGTACGCAGTCACCCGGTCGATGCCGACTCGTCTCGCCCATAACGCGGCGGTGAGAGCTTCCTGGTAGGTGTCCGCGACCAGCAGGATATCCTTATCGGTCGGCATTACCCAGCCGGTGAAGGTGGGGAAGTTGCCCCGTAAATCGAGGTGCCATGACCCGGGAATATGAAAACCGGCAAAAGCGGCGTAGGAACGGACATCGAGAACGGTGCTGTTCGAGTTTTTCATGCGGGCGAAGAAATCCTTCGGCGCCAGTTCTTCCAGTGCCGGCATTTTCGAGAGCAGAGCCGGACCGTGACGATTGATATCGCTGCAGCGGCTGAAATGGTCGGGAGCAGGCGGCATATCCGTGGTCAGGGAGCGAATGAATTCCGTCTTATCCTTTATCTGCAAAGCAGCATTAAACTGTTTTTCATAGCCGATAGTGGTCGTCCATTTCGCGCCCATCGACCGGCCGCACAGCGAGCCGGCGCCGTGAGCCGGGTAGACTTCACAGTAATCAGGAAGTTTGAGGAGCTTATCATGAAGACTGTCGTAGAGTTTCCCGGCAAGGTTTTCCGCGATATCAGGAAAGAGGTCGGGACGTCCGACATCGCCGACGAAAAGGACATCGCCGACGAAGGCGCCGACAGGGGAATCTCCCCGTGATGTATCGGTCACCACGTAGACAATATGTTCGGGAGTATGGCCGGGCGTTTCCAGGACATCCAGCCGCATATCCTCCAGTTCGATGCTGTCTCCTTCCGACAGAGCAACGTGGTCGAATTTACAGTTGCCGGATTTCGGAGCGTAAATTGTTGCCCCTGTTTTTGCCGCCAGGTCCATGTGACCGGAGACGAAATCGGCGTGCAGGTGGGTTTCGAGAATGTGAGTTATCTCGACACCGAGTTCCCGCGCTTCATTGATATACATGTCGATGTCCCGCCTCGGGTCGATAACGGCACAGCTTTTTTTGCCCGCCAGTATGTAGGAACTGTGGGCGATTTTCTCCAGAAAATAGTGTTTCAGAAGCATGTTTCCTCCTCCATTTTTCACAATATTATTTTATTAGCGTTACAGATAAAACAGGTAAAATATCCCGGCGATGACAAACAATGAAATCACTGTCAATCCGCTGCCGGCTTTTACATAGTCCTTGTTCTTATAGCCTCCCGATGATTTGTAGAGGGCGTTAACCTGATGCGTCGGCAATATAAACGAGTTTGCTGTCGAGACCGCCACCATCAGCGCCAGGGGCCGCGGGTCCATACCGGTAACGGAGGCGATACTGATAACCATCGGGAAAAGAATCACCGCAGCGGCAACGTTAGACATGAAGATGGAGAACAGAGTAGTTATCGCCGAGATAACCAGCAGAACGACAAAGATATGACTGTCCCGTACAAGCGACATCACCTGTTCAGCAAGGAAAGCAGCAGTACCGGTTTTCTGCATGGCCAGTCCGAGAGGGACAAGTCCGGCAACGAAGAACACCACTTTCCAGTCGACCGCCCGGTACGCCTCGTCGATGCGTAAAACGCCAGCCAGGACCATGATGACCGCACCGGTCAGAAAGGAGACGGGTATAGAAAATCCTGCCAGGGCAAGACCGATTGACAGAATGAAGCATGCCAGGGCAATCCAGGCTTTGGATTTGTCTGTTTCTGCAGCTTCAATCGGGGTAACAGCCATGAAGTCATAACTTCTCGCCATATCGGCAATCCTGCTCCACAAACCATGAACCACGAAAACATCACCCTGGCTGACTGGAATGTCGGATAAATCGCCTCCGGTTCTCTGTCCGTTATGATACAGCACGAGCGGTTCGACGCCGTAATGGCGACGCAGACCGAACTGTTTGATGCTCTGCCCGATAATTCCCGAACGGGGAGGTACGATTACTTCAGCGAATCCGGCGCTGGTGGTATCGTCGAGCATCTCGAGCAACCGGTTATTCGGGGCCAAAGTAAGCTTATGGCGGGAGGCAAATTCCCGAACAGATTCCTCGCTGCCAAGCAGGGAGATTACCTGCCCGCTTTCGAACCTCGTTTCCCGCCAGGGCGCGTATTCCAGCACATCATCTTTTGCAACCGCCAGGACATGCAGGTTCAAATTGCTCCAGATACCGGTTTCCTCGATGGTTTTCCCGACGAGTTCACTGCCGGAATCGATGCGGAAATGCCGGATATATGAAGCCAGGTTCCATTCCTCGACGAGTTTCGCCTGCAACCGGTCGTTTTCGTCCCCGGTACCGTACCTGGGAAGCAGGTATGTACCGAAAAATAAAAAGAACAGCAGGCAGGTCGCTATCAAGCCAAGCCCGACCGGAGTAACGGCAAAGAAGCGGTAAGGCTCCAGAGAGGAATTCATCAGGAAATCGTTGACGAGAATCATCGGCCCGGAGCCAATCATCGTCAGAGGCCCGCCGACGATAATGGCGAACCCAATCGGCATGAGCAGGCGGGAAACCGGTATTCGCTGCCGTCGCGAGACATTGAGAATAGCCGGCAGGAACAGCACAGCCGAGCCGATGTTCTGGACGAACCCGGAAATCAGGCTGACGACGGACGATATAACGAGGACAATCCTTCTTTCGCCGCTGCCGGTGACTTTTATTATCCGGCGGGCCAGGCCGGACATCACGCCGGTACGGGCGATTCCCCGACCGAGAATCATCACGGCAATTATGGTAATCACTGCATTCGAAGAAAAACCGGCCAGCGCCTCGACCGGTTCCAGGACACCCGACCAGGCCAGAGCAAGGAGGCAGAGAAGAGCAACAACGTCAATGCGAAGTTTATCGATAATAAGGAGAACAGCCGTGACAGCAAGAATGGATAGAACGACGATAATTTCGGTATCCATCAATAAACCTTCCTGTCTCGTGCGTTAGTACCATTTGCAACCTGCGAAGGGCAGGAGAGTGAATCCGGTTCGGAAACAGTTAATGGTTTTCGGGACTATGTATTTATTGTAGCATAGAGGGCTTCTTCTGATAAAAACCTTGCTTTCAGGGTGTATAATCAGGTAATAATTACCTGTACTATCACTCCGCAATCAAAAGGAGGAAGAATGGCGAATTACGACAAGTACATCTGCACGAAACTCTACAAGCAGGATATGCTGCCCGGACCGACGCCGGAAGAACGGGTAAAACTGGCTGCCAAAGGGCGAAGGATATCCATGGAGCACGTTCTCTGGGTCGACAGGGACATTATTCCGGGTGCTTTTTACGGGGAATCGACCTGGGTGTGGCCGGGGCATTACCCGAACCAGATTCCGGCTGAGGAACTGGCGAAAATCCCATCGAATCCCAAGCCGATGTTCGC
>CAZOGR010000087.1:0-6200 GCA_964579355.1 uncultured Dehalococcoidales bacterium
GTATCATGGGGCTTGCCGGGGGCAGCGCCAGCGGCCTGTCGGCAAGCCTGAGGGTAATGCTGGACGGAAAAGCTGATATCGACGCCACGGCAGAAGAAGTCCGCCGTGACCTGTCATCCGCGATTCCCGAAGTGGATGCCTCGGTGACAGCCGGGCAGGCCGGCGCCAGTGCCATAATGGGTTCGGGAATCGACCTCTCTATCCTCGGCAACTCTTTCGAAGATATCGGGCTTGCGGCGGAAATGCTCGCGGCGGAGCTTCGGAACATTGACGGTATCACCAATCTTTCAGTGGAGCTGGCCAGTACCGAGCCGAAACTCGACATCACACCTGATATGATGAAAGTCATGGCTTCCGGGTTATCCATGGAGCAACTCCAGGCTTTGCAGCAGGAATTCTACCTGATGCAGGCCGGGACGACCGTCGCTTCGGCAACGGTCAATGGAAACACCTTTGAGGTTTACCTCTCCGGAATTATTCCGAATCTACCGGATATCGAAACCGCCCGGGCATTGAAGGTCGGGTACCCGGTAACGGTCTCACTGGGCGATATCGCCACGGTTAAACTGGAGGAACAGCAGACGAAAATCATCCGGGTGGATGGCAAACTCTCCGCCGGAATATCGGCGACGATTACCGCCACCGATGTCGGCTCGGTAAACCGGGCTGTTCAGGAAAAAATCGACAGCCTGAACCTTCCGGACGGCGTGGAAATCGCCCAGGGCGGCGTGACCGAGATGATGAGCGACGCCTTCAGGGATATGGCTGTCGCTATTCTTATTGCGATTCTTCTCACCTACCTCGTCATCGCTGTCACCTTCCGTTCGCTGGTGACACCGGTGGTGATAATGGTCAGCCTGCCGCTGGCGCCAATCGGGGCGCTCGTCGCCCTCCTTATCGGCGGCCAGACACTCGGCGTCCTTGCAATGATGGGTGTCCTGATGCTGGTGGGTATCGTTCTGACGAACGCCATCGTCCTTATCGACCTGGTCGAACGGTTACGCAGAGAGGGAATGGAGACAGGCGAAGCGCTGCTCGCCGCCGGAAAATCGAGGATGCGGCCGATTTTAATGACTGCCCTGACGACGATGATAGCCATGCTCCCCCTCGCGCTCGGATTCGGCGAAGGGACCATCTTTTCCGCCGAACTGGCAATCGTCGTTATCGGCGGGCTGTTCAGTTCGACGCTGCTGACGTTACTGGTCATACCGGTCATCTACAGCCTGCTGAAGAAAAATAAGCGCAACAATACAAAAGTAACTCCGGATAAAGCGTTAAATAAAGGTTAAGAATATTGTCAAAACAGTGATAGTCATTTATGATGTAGAGAGCAGTCAATATGCACAGGAAGTTGTCCGCGAGGACAACCTCCAGACAGGGTAAAGGTAATCATGCCGGCGGTAACCGTCAATAACCTGGTCAAATATTTCGGAAATTTCCGCGCTCTCGACGGCATTTCGTTCGAGGTCAACGAAGGGGAAGTCTTCGGTCTTATCGGGCCGAACGGTGCCGGCAAGACGACTACCCTCCGAATTCTTTCGACGCTTCTCCAGATAGGTTCCGGTGAAGTTGATATTTTCGGCTTGAATCTGCCTGGTCAGGCGGGTGAGGTGCGAAAAATTATCAGCTACCTGCCGGAAGACGCCGGCGCTTACAAGACACTCCGGGGGAAAGAGTACCTTGAGTTTATTGCGAAGTTCTTCAGTGGAAAAGAAAGTACCTCAAAAATTGTTGAACGCGGCCTGCGTATTGCCCAGCTTGGCGACCGCATCAACGATAAGGTCGATACCTACAGCAAGGGTATGACGCGGCGCCTCCTCGTCGCCCGGGCATTGATGATTCAACCACGCCTTGCAATCCTCGACGAACCGAGTTCCGGCCTCGATGTCATCAGCGCTACCGAAGTGCGAAACGTTATCAGAGACGCCGTTTCATCCGGCCTGACCGTTCTCCTTTCTTCACATAACATGCTCGAAGTGGAATATCTCTGCGACCGCATTGCCCTTGTCAACAACGGGAAAGTCGTCGCCACCGGTACCGCGGAAAGCCTGAAAGACCGGTATTCGGCGAGAAATATCGAGGAAGTATTTACCCGGATAGTAACACGATGATTTTTAACATCATAAAAAAAGAATTGAAAGAACTGATAACGAAATCGACGATAATTTCGATTCTGATGGTTGCTGTTATCTTTCTTTTTATCGGCCAGATAATGGGACAGGCCCAGGAGAAAGCGGCTGAAACGCCGGTGATAGCCGTGGTCGACCTCGATGACAGTTCGGCTTCGGTAACGATGGTCGGCTCGCTCCAGAAATACGCCCGGATTATCTACTCTGGAAACGATATCGAAGAAGCTCGCCTTCAGCTTGCCGAACAGGGCGGCGCCGCAATTGTCGTTATCCGGGAAGGTTTCGCCGCTTCACTCGAAGCGGAGGAACAGGGACAGGTTCAGGTTGAGTGGTTTATCGAAGGAGCCGGCATGACCGAAGCTATCCCCGCTTCCGTTCTCGAACAGCTTATCTACCGGGCACAGGGCGATATCTCCTCGATGATGATAATAGAAAACAGCCCGCTCAACCCCGACCTGGTTCTTAATCCTGTCTCGATTACCAATGTCACTCATTTCAAGGAAAAAGATATGGTCGGCCTCAGCCCGTCCGAGCTGAGCAACATCATCAACGCTCAGTCTCTGGCAATACCGATAGCCATCATGATGCTGGTGCTCATGGCCGGTAACACACTGATTGCGTCGATGGGCATGGAGAAAGAGAACAAGACGCTGGAAACCCTGCTCACCATGCCGATTAAGAAGAGCTATATTATCACCGGAAAAATTGTTGCCAGCGCGGTTGTCAGCCTCATCATGGCGGTTATCTACATGGTCGGGTTTTCCTACTACCTCGGCGGCCTGACCGGCGGGGCGATTAACCCGGCTGATTACGGCTTCGTTCTCGGCTTCGTCGATTACGCTCTCATGGGGGTATCGGTATTCCTGGCGCTGCTGGCTGCCCTGGCTATCAGCATCGTTCTCGGCTCGTTCTCGTCAAACTACCGGTCGGCGCAGACAATGGTGCTGCCGTTGACCGGCATGGCTATGTTTGCCATGTTTCTTAACATGTTCCAGGATTTCAGTACCATGTCCCTGCCCCTCCAGGTCATCGTTTTCCTGATTCCGTTCTCTCACCCGATGATGGCGATGAAGGAATTGATGTTCGATAACTATCTGCTCGTTCTGGGAGGAATCGGCTATACCGCCCTGTTCACCCTCGCGATGATTGCTGTTGCCGTCTGGATTTTCAATACAGACCGTCTCCTGACGGGGAGAATCAACCGCCGCCGCACCGGCGAACGGGCTTAATCATGATTCCTGTCGTTGCCGGTTATTTCATTTTCCCGGCTGAATTGCTATACTGGTAGTATAGCTTCGCCTGTTTTCCAATGAATGATTAGTATCAAGGGAGTTTTTTGTGTCTGTTGTGATGCCTGAAATCGGAGAAAACCACCGGAACAGCCTTCGGAATGAAGTCTCCCGGCGGCGGACGTTTGCCATAATTTCCCATCCCGACGCCGGTAAAACGACCCTGACCGAAAAGCTCCTGCTCTACGCCGGAGCTGTCGATCTTGCCGGCGCCGTCCGGACGCATGGCGCCCAGCAGTCGACTGCTTCCGACTGGATGACGATGGAGAAACAGCGGGGTATCTCGGTCTCCGCTACCGCCCTGGAGATGGAGTATAAAGGATACCATATTAACCTGCTCGATACGCCCGGACATCAGGATTTCAGCGAGGATACCTACCGTACGCTGATGGCCGTGGACAGCGCCGTCATGGTGCTCGACTGCGCCAGGGGCGTCGAACCGCAGACCGAGAAACTCTTCAAGGTCTGCCGCAGGCGGGGAATCCCGATTCTTACCTTCATCAACAAGCTGGACCATCCCGGTCGCGATCCGCTCGAATTGCTCGATGAGGTCGAAAAAGTCCTCGGTATCGCCGCCGTGCCGGTCAACTGGCCGGTCGGAGAAGGGCCGACCTTCCAGGGGGTCTATGATATCGGAGCGAAGAATATCCTGCGCTTTCAGCGCACCGCTCACAACCAGCGCCGGGCGCCGGTCGAAGTTACCGGCTTAGATGACCCGCTGCTTGCCAAACTGCTCGGAAGCTCCGCCTGCGACAAACTGGTGGATGATGTCGAACTTCTCGACGGTATCGTCGGCACCTTCGACCGGGAGAGATTCCTCGCCGGGGAAATGACCCCGGTGTTTTTCGGCAGCGCCCTCAATAACTTCGGGGTGGAACCGTTCCTCGAGGCGATTCTCGACCTTGCTCCACCCCCGGCAGCCCGGAGTACCGAAGGGGGAATAATCGACCCGGCGAGCGAGGTGTTTTCAGGATTTATCTTCAAGGTGCAGGCGAACCTCGATCCGCGACATCGCGACAGAATGGCCTTCCTCCGCGTCTGTTCCGGTAAATTCGAGAAAGATATGACGGTGAAACATCCCCGGCTGGGGCGCGACGTCCGTCTCTCCCGCGCCTTTCGCCTCTTCGGCAGGGAGAGGGAACCGATTGACGAAGCCTATCCCGGCGATGTCATCGGCGTCATCAGTCCCGGCCTGTTTACCATCGGCGATACCGTTACTACCGGAGAAGCGGTACCCTTTGCGGATATCCCCCGGTTTCCTTCCGAACATTTCGCAACCCTCGTTAATATTGACATAACAAAATATAAGCAGTTTCACAAGGGCATCGAACAGCTTGAGGAAGAAGGCGCCGTCCAGGTCCTCTACCCGGACGAAAGCTACCGCAAAGAACCGATTCTTGCCGCTGTCGGAGAGCTGCAGTTCGACGTTGTTCTGTCCCGCCTCGAAGAGGAATACGGCGTCAAAGCCCGTATCGAACACCTGCCGTATACCTGCGCCCGCTGGGTGAAAAGCGAAAAAGCAACGCCTGACGACCTGAAGCTATCCCGGCGTTCCAACCGGCGCTGCCTCGACCGGCTCGGACAGACGGTTATTCTTTTTTCATCCGATTGGGACCTCGAATATACCCGGAAGCAGAATCCGGATATCGTCTTCGAGGAAATCGGGTAATCTTTTCCGATTCCGGTGTATCCTTTGCATTTGAAACGATTTTTGTGTATACTTCATTCATGACGTAGAATGCATCCACAAGGAGATGACTCATATGGCTTACGCAAGCGGAGGAGCAGCCGCCGCCGCAGCCGCGGCGGCGATAGCGAACGCGATTAAAGCGTCCGGCGTGCTGGTCACAGTCGAAGGGAACGATTTTCTGACTATCCTGACCAAAACCGAAAAACCTCTGGTTGTTATCGCCTCGGGCGGGGTGATGAAAAAGAATTACCAGTACCTGACATCGTACAAGGGGCTGGCTTTTTTCACGAAAACGTCCGAGCCTCTTATGCTGCCCTCGAAGGCGGAAATCATTACCGCCAGGCAGATTCATATTCCGGGATAGGCATAGTTCCCCGAGAAATAAAAATAATCCCGGGGAAAATAACCCCGGCGACTTGCAATGGTTCTCTTATATAGGTAAAATGCCTGTGTCGGTAAAAAAACCGACGATAGTAATAAACATGGAGGAATAACTCAATGCAGGAAGTCTACGAATTTCTCAAGAAAGCCGGAACCTATTATCTGGCGACAGCCGACGGAGACCAGCCGAGGGTTCGTCCGTTCGGGACCTACCACATCTTCGATGGTAAACTCTATATCCAGACCGGTAAGGTTAAAGATGTCTCGAAACAGATGGTGAAAAATCCTAAGATTGAAATCTGTGCCATGTGCGGCAACGAGTGGATTCGTATCCAGGCGCTTGCCATTGAGGACGACCGCGTCGAAGCCAAAGAAAGCATGCTCGAAGCCTATCCTAACCTGAAAGCCATGTACTCGGCGACCGATAACAACACCCAGGTGCTGTATCTTAAAAATGCGGTCGCTACCATTTCTTCCTTCGGCGGCGAACCGAAAGTCATCAAGTTCTAGGGAAAATACCCGGAGCAGAGGAAGGGGAGGTAACGGTAGTGCTGTTACCTCCCCTCTTTACATGCTCCTGTTTCCGGTTGACGGCCGGTTACCGGCGGAGATGATTGTCTTCTTCAGTCGTTCAGTTTGTCTGACATTTTAGCGAGGTATTCGGTTATCTCGCGTATCGTCTCAGCCCGGTCATGCATTTCCTGGATGCCT
>CAZOGR010000088.1:0-6159 GCA_964579355.1 uncultured Dehalococcoidales bacterium
CCGGCATCTACCGGCTCCAGATACCGATTCGCAACAACCCGCTCGGCTTCACCAATACCTATCTCGTCAGGGGTACTGACGGATGGCTGCTCATCGACGCCGGCTGGAACAGCCGCGAAGGCTTCGAGGCTATGCAAAAGCAGCTTCAGGAACTCTCGCTCGACGTCACCGATATCAGGAAAATCATCGTCACCCATTCCCACGGCGACCACTACGGCCTCGTCCCCGCCCTCAAGGAACGGACGGACGCGGAAGTCATTCTCCACCGGCGCGAAAAGGATATCCTGCTTAACCACTTCACCGCCGTTCCGGCAATGATGAACGACATCGAGGGAATCTTCAGACGGCACGGCGCTCCGGATAACGAAACCGAACTGCGCCACCCGCCCCGGGGTGTCAGGCGGGGCATGAGCGAACCCCTCGTGCCCGATACCACCCTCGAAGGCGGAGAAACCATCTCGACCGGCGAGTTCGACCTGTTCGTTATCTGGACTCCCGGCCATTCGCCCGGCCATATCTGCCTGTATGAAGGGACGCATAAACTGCTCTTCGGAGGCGACCATGTTCTGCCCGGCATCACCCCGAACATCTCTCTCATGCCCCATAACGGCGATAATCCCCTCGGCGATTTCATGAAGTCGCTCGATACCCTCGGCCGGCTGGATGTCGAAATGGTCCTGCCCGCTCACGAAGAGCCGTACCCCGACCTGTACCGGAGAATCCGGGAGATAAAGTCCCATCACCTTCGTCGCAACGGCGAAATACTCGATTGCCTCCGTACCGGCCCCCGGACGGCCTACCGCATTTCTTCGGCAATCACCTGGGTACCGGCTGCCGGTGGTGTCAGGTTTACCGATCTCGCCCCGATGGACCGACGGATGGCCCTTATGGAAACCCTCTCCCACCTGAGAGCCATGGAAGCCGATAATGAAATCACCAGCTTCGAGGAAAAAGAAACTACCTGGTACGCCCTTCCTTGACAGACCGGTAATACTTCACTAGAGTTATCGAAAAAGCCGGTACTTACTGAATCGGTTGCCCTTGTTCTGTTTCCGGTTTTCCGATACTCCGGGTGCCTGCCATGACTCCGGAAAGGTACGAAATATACTTGCGTCATGAATCTGAAACCTGTTATCCTAGGTGGTAATGCAGGGCGTCAAAAAAACACACTGATTCAACGGTTATTTTACAGGTGAGAAATGAAACTGATTGTTATTGGGCTTGGACAATGCGGCGGGAGGATTGCCGACGAATTTGCCCGTCTGAACAGCCGGGCTCGGAGCCAGCGGGGCATCGAAATAGTCATCGGCACCTACGCGGTCAATACCGATTTAGCCGACCTCAGCGGCCTGAAGCGCATTAAACCGGATTACGACCACCGCATTCTCATCGGCGGCCGGAAAACCGGCGGTCACGGAGTCGGTAAGATTAACGAACTGGGCGCTGAAGTGGCCAAGGAAGACGCCGATAAAGTCATCGATGCCATCAGAAATACCAAACGCCTCGCCGAGGCGGATGCATTTCTTCTCTGCGCCGGCGCCGCCGGAGGTACCGGTTCAGGCTCGATTCCCATCATGACCCAGTACATCAAGGAGCGCTTCATCGATAAACCCGTCTACAACCTCACCGTCCTCCCCTTCGAGCATGAAATCCAGACGGAAGAAAGAACCGTTTACAACGCCGCCACCAGCCTGAAATCCTCCTACCTGGTGGCTGACGCCGTCTTCCTCGTCGATAACCAGCGCTACATCAGCAAGGACCAGTCCCTGCTCCATAATATTTCCAAGATAAACTCTCTGATAGCCGAGCCGTTCTACAACCTGCTCTGCGCCGGGGAAGAAAAGAAGTCGAAATACATCGGCGCCAAGGTACTCGATGCCGGCGATATCATTCAAACCCTCGTCGGATGGACTATTGTCGGTTACGGCAGTTATAACCTGTCCTTCTGGAAATCGCTTTTCGATAAAACCCGTGATTTTCGGAAAAAGGTCAGCGAAAACCAGAAAGGCATCCAGGCGATGGACGAAGCCATCGGCCGGCTTTCGATGCATGGAAAGATGGTTGACGCAAGACGGGCGCTGTACCTCGTATCAGCGCCCGCCAAAGAAATGAATGTCGATATGATTAAAGAGCTGGGAATGCACCTCAAGAACATCGCCCCCGAATGTATCATCAGAAGCGGCGACTACCCGAGAGACAGAGGCTCGGTTGATGTCTCCCTGATTCTTTCCGAATTCAGTGACGTTCCCAGAATCAGAGAGTACTTCTCCCGTGCCATCAGCCTGATAACCTCCCTTCAGAAAAGGCAGGACGGTCAGGATTTCGATTCGGCATTCGACGGCTCTCTCAAAGATATACCGTCACTCCTCTAAACGTCTTCGCAACCGCCCCTCGGAGATGTCCTGAACGCATGTGTGATGCGATTTCAGGTTTCTCCCGATTACCGGTTCCGTCCGGGTGTTACCTGACGACCTTCGAGTATATCTCCCATGCCTGCGATACCGTATCTTCCCGGAGTTCCCAGGCTTTCAGAATCTCTTCTTCTCGAGCCTTCAAAGCGTCGGAAATTCTCTGCTGGGCTTTGGTCTCGGCTTCTTCCATGGCTCTCTGATACGCCTCGCGGGCTTTCGTTTCGGCCTGTTCCCTGTCCCGGGTAGCTTCCCGTATTGTCGCTTCACAGGCTTCGTTCGCCTGCTGGACAACCCGCATGTAGGCCTCGCCGACCTGGATTTCGTTCTCGCGATAGATACGCGAGACTTCCCGGGTGGCGTCCATGTACGCAGAATAAGCTCTTTGCGCCTGCCCCATGACTTCGTCAAGAGGATTTCTCCCAACCGGTTCTGCTGCCGGTGCTTTTTCTACGACGGGTGCCTGTTCGGCTGTATTGTCTTCTTTCGTTTCCGCTGCTTTTTTCCCCTGCCCCTTCGGATTTACCACACGACACCTCCTTGTTATTCAGGATTTACTTTATTTATTACGGATAAGCTGTTTGTCTCGACTGATTAGATTGTTGCTTAATTGTCTTTGCCTGTCTCTTCTTTTTCATTCGTATCTTCCGGCTGAACCGATCTCCGCTGTTCGTACATTCTCGCCAGGAATTCGAGTCGGGATTCGATTCTCATCCTGGTATCATCCGGCTTCTTTTCAGGCCCGCTCACCGGCCCGGTAATCGGAGTGCGTGGTTCCACTTTCGGTTTCTCTTCCCTGGCCGGTTTTTCCTCAACCCTGGCTTCCTCCGGCTTTCTCGTTACCGGTTCCGGCGGTCTGATTTCCTCAGGTTTTTTCCCTTCGAGTGAAATATCGAACGATCGTAAAGAAGCATCGGTTGAATTCCGGGAGTATTTCTCCATCGCCTCAGCCCTGGAAATGGCTTCCTCGAACGATTTCACCGAAGCTGCCGCGGCTTCCCGTGCCAGCCTCGTCGTTTCCTCGGTTACCTTTTGTGCGGCTTTGATGGTTATTTCAGCGGTCCGCCTCGATTCCCTCGCCAGCGCATCCGCGGTCTCTTTCGTCGCTTTTTCCGATGCCCTGGTCGCCGCATCAAGCGCCTTGGTTGACCGCTCAGCGGTTTCCCTGGCTACCCGGCCGATTTCTTCCGCCCGGCTTATCGCTTCGTGAGACGTCATCACCGTTGTCTCGATTGCTTTCCTCGCCGACGCTGTCGCCGCGTCAACCGCCGCCTTGGCCGACCTCGAAAGCTCTTCCGTCGTTTCCCGAACCGATTTCACGGTGGCTTCCGCCCGTTCGATAGCCGCCTGGAAAGCTTTCTTGAGTGTTTCCGCCATCTCCCGTGCCTGGGCACTCGTTTCTTCTGCCCTCTCGATTGCCTCCCGGGTAGCGATGACAAGCGCCTCAATCGCCGCCTGCGCAGCTTTAGAAGATGCCTCGGTTGTCTCCTTCGCCGTCCGGCTCATTACCTCTGCCTTCTGAATCGCTTCGCGGGCAATGATGGCCGATGCTTCGGCTATCTGTCGCGACTGCAAGCTCATTTCGGCTGCCCGGGCCAGCCCTTCCTGGGAACTCTTCAGGGCAGACTGGGCAATTTCTTTGGCATCTTTACTGAATAACTCCGCCTGTTCCACCGATTCCCGGGCTTTGAGCGTCGCTTCTTCGACGACTTTTTTGGCTTCCCGGCTTATCTCTTCCGCCCGGGCAGCGGTTGTCTGAGCTTCCCTGGCGGACGATTCGACTATCTCGCGGGTGGCGACACTGAATTTTTCAGCGTTCTGGACGGCTTCTTCGGTAGCTCTGATAGAACTTTCCGCCGCTTCTTTGGCGTCATGCGCGATGCGCTCGGATCTGGCAATCGCCTCCCTGGCTGCCCGGGTCGCCACGTCCAGAGCTTCCTTGCTGATTTTTTCACTTCGGGAGGTCGCTTCCCTCGCTGCCTGGGTAGATTCTTCTGCTGCTTTTTTGGCTGCCCGGCCCATCTCTTCAGCCTTGACGGTCGTTTCCCGGGAGGTACGAACGGAGATTTCCGCCCGCTCCTTCGCCGCCCGGCTTGCCTCTTCCGCCCGGGCTAATCCCTCGTGGGATGTTTTCAGAGCTAATTCGGAGACTTCCTGGGCTTCCCGGCTGATTTCTTCGGTCCGGCTGATGGCTTCTTCATACTGCTTGAGTATCAGTCTGGCCGCTTCCGTCGGTGCCTTGGCAGATTCTTCCGCTTTGGCAATCGCTTCCCGGGCCAGTTTGATGGTAGCTTCGGCGTTTTCCCGCGCTTCGATGGTGATTCGCTCGGCGGTGGCAATCGCTTCCTGGGCAGTCTGCATCGAAACCTTCGCCGATTCCTGGGTTTCTCTGCTTATCCGCTCGGCACGCTCAATAGCGTCCTGGGACGATTTCGCGGAAGATTCGGCGGCTTCTCTGGCCATCCTGCCGAGCCTTTCGGCTCTGGCAGCCGCCTCTTCGAAAACGCTTATCGTCCCGCTTATTTTATTACTGCCCTGCTCCGGAGGTAGTCCTTCTGCCATGCCGGTTTCACCTCAAATGCCATTTTATTATACATACCTCAGTTTTTCAATAGCGTCTGAAATCGGAAAAACGAGCCTGACAGGCTCGTTTTTGAGGGGTGCCCGGAATGGTCGCTTTTGAATAACTTTTTCTCCCTTTTTTGTAACCCTTTCAGCCCATCCCTTTCCCGCATAAGCTACGGAGTAGTACCCGCCTGCCGGTTTTCCATACCTGTTTGACGCTGCCGAGTATCGTTTGATATTATTGTTATGAGAGTTGCAGTGCTTCGAAAGCTGATTTTCGGTTAACCGGTAGTATCCTGATGCGCAACCCTTTACGTTTACCGGACTGACACCGTTATTTCCTCCCGGAAACACTGTTTTCACGTTGTTTCTGAATTACCGTTAACCGGTGCTGCGTGCCCGTACCTTAGCGAAAAACAGAATCAAAAAACGGGTGAAAGCGGCGGTACGAGCGAAAGTAAAACGTCATGGCTCTGAATAGAAAAATAGCCTGTATCAACCTGACAACCGGCAAGGTCTCGACCGCAGGTATTTCCCCGGAACTGCGGAAAAAATACCCCGGCGGCAGAGGATTAGGCGCTCTCCTTTTACTCAATCATCTGAAACCCGGTGCCGATGCCCTCAGCCCGGACAATGCCGTCGTCATCAGCGCCGGACTGTTGGCGGGTACCCCCTCGGCTGCCTCCAGCCCTCTTGTCATCAGCACCAAATCGCCCCTTACCGGCGGCTGCTGCGTCTACTCGGGAAGCCCCCTGTTTACCGCTGAATTACGCTGGGCAGGCTTCGACCACCTCGTCATCACCGGTAAATCCCCGAAACCGGTCTACCTGTATGTCAATAACGGGACAATTACCCTCAAGTCCGCGAAAGAGTTAAAGGGCAAACCCGTTTCTAATTCCCAGCAGCGTATCCGCGAGGAACTCGGCGAGAGAAACGCCAAAGTCATGGCTGTCGGTCCCGCCGGAGAAAACCTGGTCCGCTTCGCCGGTATTTTTTCCGGCCCGGAGGACGGAGAAGGCGGGGCCGGTATCGGCGCTGTCTTCGGCTCGAAAAATCTGAAAGCTCTCGCCGTCAGAGGCACCCTGCCGATAACTTTAACCGACCCGAAAGCATCCCTGGAATTCGGCGGCCGGCTCTCTCAGCAAAATCCGGAGACTTTAGCCTCCCGGATTCTGAACGGGACGAG
>CAZOGR010000089.1:0-6127 GCA_964579355.1 uncultured Dehalococcoidales bacterium
GGATTTCGCTCCGTCGCCGCAGTATGAGCACGACGGCACGTTCTTTTTAGTTACCACCGATGTCGCCTGCTTCGAAAGTAACGTCTGGAGAAGCACCTGCCGGGGCCTTCGATGGGAACGAATCGCCAACTGCAGCTTGAACGATTCTTTTATCCGAGGTGTTTCCGTGCCTGCTGATTACAGCCGCGACAACCCGGTACTCTACCTGTTTGCTTCGTCGAACGGGAATACACTGGTAGAGAAATCGGTTGATTACGGCCGGACGTTTTCTGTATCGACCCTCCCGGGAGACATCGATACCTGGAATGTCATCGATAGTAACACCGTCTATGTTGGTGGTTGCCAGGGTTTCGATATTGTCATGTATTCCACCGAAGACGGGGGTGAGACCTGGTTGCGGGCAACGAATGCCGGAAACCAGTCCCTTTCGTCTATTCAACGTTCCCCGGACTACGAGAACGATTCGATGCTGATGATTGCGAATACCTTCGGATGGGTATACCTTTCGGATGATGCCGGTTTATCATACAGGCCGCTGCCGCTCAATGCTGCCGCTCCTCCGTTTCACGGCAATGTCAAGGTCGGCTTCGATAACGATTTTGCAGCCAATAAAACGGTCTACGCCGTCTCGGACAATAACGACGAAGGTATCTACCGCTATATCATCGGCCGAAGCGAAGTCTGGGAAAAACTCGACCGACGGCTAGTTTCCGGCACGGAAATCAGCGGGCTTTTTCTTTCGGAAACCGGGTCGATGTATGCCCTCAATGCTGCTGCGGTGAACATCGGCAAGGGTTGCGGAGGCGTCGAGCGTTCGCTTAATCCGTCGACATCTTCTTTTTTACCGACCTTCGAAACGCTCCTGAACGGACTAGACGACGGCATTGTTCTTGATGGTCTGTGGGTAAGCGGTAGTTATCTCTGGTCTTTCGATACCACCGGTACCCGCTTGATGGTATACCATGACTCTTTAACGCAGCCGGTGAGCCTGGTTTCTCCTATAGACGACGGTGTAATTTCCGATATCAAAAACGTAAAACTGGACTGGGAAGTCATCGAAGGAGCCACCGAATACGAATGGCAGCTTGATTACGACGGCTCGTTCGCTTCGCTGCCATCGGGATACTCCGGGTACACCGGCGCTTCTTCCGTGATTCTGACCGGCCTTGAACCGGATACCTGCTACTACTGGCGGGTGCGGGCTATCAAGCCTGCCTTGAGCTTCTGGTCCGAGCGGAGGAATTTTATTCCGTCGGAGGGTGAACCCATTAACAGCCCGATATTAATGTACCCCGCGGCCGGGGCTGAACTTTCGAATACAAAACCCCTGTTCCAGTGGAATGCCATGAACGGTATTAAGAAATACGAATTAATGGTTGCCCGCGACCCGGATTTTAAGAGTACGGTGATAAAAAAAACCTCGAAATCCGCCCTTTCGGTAAACGCCTGGTACAGCGATATCGAACTCGAAAACGGGCAAACCTACTACTGGAAAGTCAGAGGGGACGGACAGGACGGGTATACCGAGTGGAGCGCTATCAGTGCCTTCATTATTGTTCCGGTTCAGACCGTACTGTCGCCGGTGGAGCAGCAATCCGCAGAAACGGAAAAAAAACCGGATTCGCCTGTTTTATTCAGCCCGGGCGTCGGTTCCGAACCGGTCGCCTGTAAACCTCTTTTTCAGTGGGAAGCCCGGACCGGAGCAGACGCATATGAATTGCTGGTATCCGATGAACCATTATTTCAGTCTCCGGTGATTATCAGGCAAGGGGAGCATGCTGTTCCCGTTGCAGCCTGGAGATGCAATGTCAGGCTTGAGCCGGATACTGCCTATTACTGGAAAGTGAGAGCGGTAACCGGCAGTACCTGCGGTGAATGGAGTCCGGTAAGCGCATTTATCGTGGAGACATTCGAAGATAATCCGGAAAACGAAACGGTCACCAGCAGGTACGGGAAGACCGGCCCGGAAGCGGATACTCCGGCTTCGGTACATAACGGCACCCCGGACTGGATTGTCTACGTGAACCTCGGCTTGCAGGTGGCGACAATCCTGCTGATAGCGGCGGTAGTGGTTGTCCTGATACTGACCCGTCCCCGGAAACCGTTTCAGTTATGACGCAAACCTTAAGAAAAGGTAAAAACTAGTAATCCAGCAGGAAAACCTGGGTAACCAGCGGCAGATTATTTTTCGTGAAATTCAGCTTCGATTGAGAGGCGATTTCCTTGATACCCATCTCGTTAAGGAAGTTATCGACGGGAGCGAGATTTCCAGAGGTCGCTTCGGTTTTGTAGTGCATCGGAATGACGACTTTCGGCTCAAGTTGCCGGACAAGCTCGGCTGCCTGGGCGGCATCGAGCGATGAGTCTCCGCCGACCGGTACGAAGAGAATATCGATGTTGTCCATCAATTCGGCCTGGTCAGTTGATAACGAATGGCCGATATCCCCAAGGTGGCAGACATTCATTTCATCGATTTCGAGTATAAAAACGGTATTCTTACCTCTTTTTACGCCCTTTGCGTTGTCGTGCCAGGAGGGCATGCCGATGACGAGAACACCGCTTACCTCATATTCACCCGGCCCGGAAAGCACCTTTGGCTCTCCCCCGATGGCGGATACGTTCGAATGCCCGGCGTGCTGATGGCTGACCGTCACGACATCAGCCGTCACCTTCCCCAGGTTGTACCCGGTTTCAGGCGAACAGGGGTCGGTTATGACGACAGCATGGCTGCCTTTCAGTTTGAAGCACGAATGTCCGAGCCAGGTAATTTCCATGATTTCAAAGCTAAATATAGCATATTAAGAACATACAGGTCAAACAGAACGAACATTCCCTTGTTTCCGCAATGAAAAGCCGGATTTACTGAATTATGAGACTGAGCATCTTGACAATCGTTCCTGAAAATGATAAAAATGAATTAGCAAACAAACCATTAGTTTGCTAACGGGGGTGATTTGAGATGTTATCTTCTCGAACGGAAGCGATACTCAAATCAATTGTCGCTCAATATATTGCGAGAGCCTTACCGGTATCATCCGGAAGTATAACCGAAGAAGCAGAATTGAATGTCAGTTCGGCAACCATACGTAACGAGATGGTCCGGCTTGAAAAAGAAGGGTACATCATACGTCCCCATCATTCATCGGGCAGCATTCCGCTCGACAAGGGGTATCGCAGTTACGTTGACGGTCTTGGGGAAATCAAGCTGCCGCTGGCTGAACAGCGAATGGTGAGCCATCTGTTTCACCAGGTGGAAGGCGAGCTGGATGGGTGGCTGAACCTGGCGGCGACGCTTCTGGCCAAGATGGTCAATAACGTGGCGCTGGTGACGACTCCCCGAACGAAAAAGTGCCAGCTCAAGCAGGTAGAAGCGGTCAGCCTTCAGGGTTCGCTGGCTCTGGTAATTTTGGTTCTGAAGGGCGCTAAAGTCCGGCAGCAGTTGATTAATTTCGAAGCGGCGATACACCAGGACGAACTCAGAACAATGACTCACCGGCTGAGCGACCTGTTCAGTGGGTTGAACCGTGACGAAATTGCGAAAACGGAAGAGGCATTATCCGCCGGGGAACGGAAAATCATCGACTGCATCATTAAAGAAATGGAGAGCGAGGATAACAGCCAGTATGAAAGCTCCTATCTCGACGGCCTCCATTTTACCCTGAATCAGCCGGAACTTGCCCAGAATCATCCGTTATCGCTTAACCTGATGGAACTGGTGGAGCACCGCAACCTGGTGAAATGCGTCATTCCTTCGAAGATAGAAGGCGCCGGGGTGAAGGTTGTTATCGGTAAGGAGAACGAGACAGAGTCGGTTCATAATTACAGTGTGGTAATAAGTCAGTACGGCCTGCCGGATGAAGCGGTCGGGACGATAAGTGTCGTCGGTCCTACCCGTATGAATTATGCCAGGACGATTGCCACGGTCGAATACCTGACCGTTGTCCTTAATATTCTGGTGGCGCGGCTGTACGGCCGGGAAATACCACATGAAGGGACGATGAGCTGACTCGCCTGACTTGCAGGGGAAATAATGGAAGAAGAAAAAACAAAAGAGATGGAATCGCAGGAAGAAACTGACGGGAAGGCGGAGGAGGAAGATGTGGAGGTACTCAAACAGGCGTTGCAGGATGAACGAGCCAAGTCGGAGGACTACCTGGCGAAATGGCAGAGATCTCAGGCTGATTACATAAACTTTAAAAGGCGAACCGAAAAAGAAAAAGAAGAATTAAGCGAACTGGTCCGCTCGGTGATGGCCTTGAAACTTCTGCCGGTACTGGATGATTTCGACCGTGCCATAGCCGTTGTTCCTGATAAATCGCTTGACCCGGGATGGGTGGAAGGCGTCCGGCTCATCGAACGCAAGCTTCGGTCTGTTCTTGAATCGGAAGGGCTTTGCACGATTGATTGTCAGGGAGAACAGTTCGACCCTTACCTGCATGAAGCGGTAAGGCAGGATTCCGGCGAAGAAGGCAAGATTCTCGGTGAGGTTCAGAAAGGTTACAAATTCAACGATAAGGTTCTTCGTGCTTCGAAGGTAATCGTCGGCGGCGGAGAGTCTGTTGATTCGGAACAGGAAGAGTAATCGGAGTATTTCTTCCGGAGTACCCGGATGGAGTCTCTTTAAAACAGGAGGAAAATGAATGGCGAAAGTTATTGGCATTGATTTAGGAACAACCTACAGTGAAGTTGCAGTAATGGAAGGGGGGGAACCTAAGGTTATTCCTTCGGCTGAAGGAGGAAACCTTGTTCCTTCGGTCGTAGCGATTAATAAGTCGGGAGAGCGCCTGGTCGGCCAGATAGCCAAACGCCAGGCTGTTGTCAATCCTGAAAACACAATTCACAGTATCAAGCGGTTCATGGGCAGAAAGTGGGGCGAACCGGCCGGCCGTGAATTGACCGTTGAAGAAGACGTCAAACGGAAATCGTATAAAGTCACTAAAGCTCCGAATAACGACGTTCGCGTTCTGCTGGGCGGCAAGGAATACAGCCCGCAGGAGATTTCCGCGATGATACTTCAGAAACTGAAGACCGATGCTGAATCGTATCTCGGCGAAAAGGTAACCGAGGCTGTCATTACCGTTCCTGCTTACTTCAATGACAGCCAGCGCCAGGCAACCAAGGACGCCGGCAAGATTGCCGGTCTGGATGTTCTCCGTATTGTCAACGAGCCGACGGCGGCCGCTCTCGCCTATGGCCTCGATAAGAAGAACGATGAGACCGTGGCAGTTTATGACCTTGGCGGCGGCACCTTCGATATCTCCATTCTTGAACTCGGCGAAGGTACCTTTCAGGTGAAATCAACGAATGGCGATACTCACCTCGGCGGCGACGACTTCGACCAGAGAATCATTGACTGGCTCTGCGATGAATTTAAACGCGACCAGGGCATAGACCTGAGACAGGATAAGATGGCTTTACAGCGGCTCAAGGAAGCTGCCGAAAAAGCGAAATGCGAGTTATCGACCGTTCAGCAGACCGAGATAAGCCTTCCCTTTATCACGGCTGATTCTCAGGGGCCGAAACATCTGAATATCAACCTGACCCGCTCGAAACTTGAACAACTGGTTATGGATCTGGTAGAAAAGTCGCTTCAGCCCTGCCGGGCGGCTCTGAAAGATGCCGGTTTAACGACCGGGCAGATTGATGAAGTCATTCTCGTCGGCGGCCAGACACGCATGCCGCTGGTTCAGAAAAAGGTCACCGAACTGTTCGGCAAGGAACCTCACAAAGGTGTCAACCCGGACGAGGTGGTGGCAATTGGCGCAGCCATTCAGGGCGGCGTCCTGAAAGGCGAAGTGAAAGATGTTCTGCTTCTCGATGTTACCCCGTTAACCCTCGGTATCGAAACTCTCGGCGGTGTTGCCACGCCGCTGATTCCCCGCAATACCACGATACCGACTTCGAAGAGCCAGATATTCAGCACTGCAGCTGATAATCAGCCCAGCGTTGAAATCCACGTTGTCCAGGGCGAACGACCGATGGCAGCCGATAACCGGACACTGGGCAGGTTTATGCTCGATGGCATTCTGCCGGCTCCCCGGGGGCTGCCTCAGATTGAAGTCAGTTTCGACATGGACGCCAACGGCATTCTCAGTGTCAGAGCGCATGATAAAGGCACCGGTAAAGA